>WOYY01000035.1 GCA_011620555.1 Anaerolineaceae bacterium
AAAAGCGTCTGAATGGACGCTTTTAGGTTTAAGCCGTCCCTAGCGCAGCAGCCCCAAAAAAGGGAATATCCCCTTTGGGCGGGGGTGTACCCCTTTTCGGGGGGCGCTTGCCTGCGGTCGCTCGGGGCGCCAAAGACAAGCTCGTGTTATAGTTGATGAAGTTTAGTTTAGGTTGACTCACCATCAGAAAGACTATCCAAATGAAAAACATTTATCTGTACGGCGCCAACTGCACCAAACCCGTCTGGGACGAACTTCAATCCGAGTTAGGCCATCCCGACGTTCTCCTTATCGAATACCCCCATGCAATCACTGAACAAGCTGAGACGGTCACAGACCTGACCCAATGGATCTACGACACCTATGGCCAGGACTTGAACTGCGATTGCATCATTGGTCACAACATGGGCGGGATCATCGCGCTGGAATTGGTGACCAAATTTGACATCACCTGTGAGAAAGTGATCCTCATCGAAACCAATCTAAAGCCCGCCGAAAAGTTTTACCGCAATCTGATGACGCCGAAAAACATGGCGAAACATGGGGCCCAGATCATCCCCATGATCAAGACGGAAGCCCCCTTTTATGCCGACAAACTCAAGCAGTCCATTCAAGATGATTTTGATTTCACGGACCTTGTCCGCAACAGCACGGTCGAGATCCACGGGATCTTTGGCGACCGGGGCGAAGAAAACTATAAGGATAGACTTTCCGACCTGAACCTGGGGAAAGATATTGAAAACAATATCAACTTCCACTTCATTAAAGATTCCTGTCATATGCCGATGGTCGAAAACCCCAAAGCTCTGGCAGAAATGCTCAGAGATATCTGTGGAGATTGACCCCGGCATCAATCCGGCCTACCCCCGCGAGCCAGGCAACTCACCCCGATGCAGGATCACCCAACAAACTTCCGTTAAAAGGTAAACGAATGGCATACCAAGTCGCTGAAATCCTGGATCATGATCATTGCGCCCAGTTCAACGCGGAGGGGATGGAAGGGGCTAAGCGCAAAAACCCCAAGCGCCCCGTCAGCCTGATGAGCCTCTCCGCCCGGCAGGAAGTTGACGCGGCATCTCTGCGCGGGCTTTGTTATGAACGTTTTCAGGTGGATATCACCATTGAATGCGACCAGATGCCCGAAAAGGGCGCCATCATCCAGGCCGAAACCCTGGCGCTGGGCATCCTCCAGGAGGAGAAGACCTGCTGGCCGGAGTGCCAGCTCTGGCAGGAGGGCCTGCCCTGCCCCTTGCGCGAAGGCGTGCGCTTTGCCTGGGTGGCGGCTCCCGGCGAGCTTTGCCTGGGCGAGGTGTTTGAGGTGGTGGGCTAGATAAACCCTGCCACATCATCCGGCCCTACGGGCTGCCTTCCCCTCTCCCCAAAAAGCCCTGGAGATAGCCCATCGACGCGGCCGAGATGTTGTTCGGCCTGGGGGGATAGGTGGTGACGGCGACAAAATTGATCAGCGCAATGATTTCCGAGTTTATAACTTTCAGGAATCCTACGAATAGATGAATTTTAAGACCCGACTGTATCATATTTTCTTTTTGGGCCCCTTCCAAAACTGGGACCGGGCCTGTTCTCCCGCCATCTTTAAAAAGCTCTTAACCTTGCAGGCCCAAAAAACAGCCCTTTCAAGACAACCTGGCCAGACGGGCGATTGAATCCCCAATATGGATATGTTACAATCAATAGACAATATCTGAAACATCACGGCAGGAGTAGTAGACCGTCCGCCAGCGAACCGGGGAGCGTGGAAGCCCGGCAGGCGTTGCGGAACGCCAAACCCAAGGTCGAACTCGCCTTGCCCGTTCCCTACCAGGGGACAGATGGCACCGGTGAACGCCCCACTATTGGGGAAGCCCGATTTCGGGTTCCAGTAACCGGTGACGCTCACCGCCCGTTAGCGCGGCCCAAGCTGTCCGGCCTTGATGGAGGCCCGGGAAGCAGGGTGGCACCGCGGCGTCAGCGACGTCGTCCCTGCGGGGATGGCGTTTTTTATTTTAAGTGAGGTTCAGAATGCAGGCACAACCCTTCCCATTTCCGGCTTCATCCGCTCCTGAGGGAGCTTGTTCCCGGGCGCCTGGTCGTGTGCCGGCAATCCAAGCCGCACCGCACGATTCCGGCCGCCCCGCCCTCCTTCCGCGGTAAAATGAGACCCGGTGCCTGTAAACCGTTTTGAACACAGGCGTGCCCGATCGCACACCAACTGTACTTTTCTGGAGAAGATTTAAATGTCAGACCCAACCAGTATTCCAACTTATCAACCTGAAAAGATCGAACCCAAGTGGCAGAAGCGCTGGGATGCCGACGGTCTCTACCACGCGGATATCGACCCGGACAAGCCCAAGTTCTATGCGCTGACGATGCTGCCCTACCCCTCCGGCGACCTGCACATCGGTCACTGGTATGCCATGACGCCCTCCGACGCGCGGGCTCGCTTCAAGCGGATGCAGGGCTTCAACGTGATGTTCCCGATGGGGTTTGACGCCTTCGGCCTGCCGGCCGAAAACGCGGCCATCCAGCACGGCATCCACCCCAAACAGTGGACTTACAGTAACATCGACAACATGCGCCGCCAGCTGCGCTCGATGGGCGCGATGTTCGACTGGCGCCGCGAAGCCGTCTCGGCCGACCCCGAATATTACAAATGGACCCAGTGGTTCTTCACCCAGTTCTTCAACAACGGCCTGGCCTATCAAAAAGAAGCGCCGGTGGACTTCTGTCCCCATTGCAACACCACCCTGGCGCGGGAACAGGTGCAGGGCGAAGACCGCCACTGCGAACGCTGCGGCACGCCAGTCATCAAGAAAAACCTGAAGCAGTGGTTCTTCCGGATCACCAATTATGCCGATGAACTGCTGGACTTCTCCGAAATGGACTGGCCCGAGCAGGTCCAGACGCTGCAAACCAACTGGATCAACCGCTCCGAAGGCGCATCCGTGGTCTTCACCACCGAAGACGGCGATGAGATCGAGGTCTTCACCACCCGTCCCGATACGCTCTGGGGCGCGACCTTCATGGTCCTGGCGCCGGAACATCCGCTGGTTGAGAAGATCACCACCCCCGGGCAAAAAGCGGCTGTCACCGATTACCAGGACCAGGCCAAACGGATGGGCGACATCCAGCGTGAGGCGGCCGATCGGGAAAAGACCGGCGTCTTCACCGGCGGCTATGCCATCAACCCGGTCAACAACGAGAGAATCCCGATCTGGATCGCCGATTACGTCCTGATGAGCTATGGCACAGGCGCGATCATGGCCGTCCCGGCTCACGACCAGCGCGACTTTGAGTTCGCCCGCAAATATGACCTGCCGGTCATTGTGGTCATCCAGCCCGAGGACATGGACCCAATCGTTGCGGCGGATATGACCGAGGCCATCCCGGCCAAAGGTTCGATGGTCAACTCCGGCACGCTGACCGGCACGCCCGGCGACCAGGCTTTCGACCAAGCCATCGCCTATCTGGAAGAACGCGGCGTCGGCCAACGCGCGGTGAACTACCGCCTGCGCGACTGGCTGATCTCCCGCCAGCGCTATTGGGGCGCGCCGATCCCAATCATCCATTGCGAAAAGTGCGGTGCAGTGCCCGTGCCGGATGACCAGCTGCCCGTATTGCTGCCCGAGGATGTTAAGTGGCTGCCCACCGGCGAAAGCCCGCTGAAGCTGCACCCGACCTGGCGCAACACCACCTGCCCGAAATGCGGCGGCAAAGCCGAGCGCGAGACCGATACGCTGGACACTTTCATGTGCTCCTCCTGGTATCACCTGCGCTACCTCAGCCCCCACTATGATCAATATCCCTTTGATCCGAAGGAATACGACTACTGGATGCCTGTGGATCTCTACACCGGCGGGATCGAGCATGCCACCATGCACCTCATCTACACCCGCTTCTTCCACAAAGCCTGCCGTGATCTGGGGATCACCAAGGGCAATGAACCCATGCTGCAATTGCGCAACCAGGGCATGGTGCTGGGCGAGGACAACGAAAAAATGTCCAAGAGCCGCGGTAACGTGATCTCCCCCGACGACCTGGTCGCCGACTATGGCGCGGATACCGTCCGGGCCTACCTGATGTTCTTCGCCCGCTGGGAGCTGGGCGCGCCCTGGAACAGCAGCGGCATTGA
>WOYY01000096.1 GCA_011620555.1 Anaerolineaceae bacterium
TTCTAGAGCTGGGGGTGAAGGAGTCGAACCTCCATATACAAATTCAGAGTCTGCTGTCCTGCCATTAGACGAACCCCCACCACAAAATAACGTGGGATATATTTTACCAAATACCCGGCAAACTATCAAGGGCTGTTCGGTAACATTTTCTTTTGACTTGACAGGGGGCTTCCCCAGAAAATTTCTAAAAATCCTGACTTTTGCCTAAACGACAGCCCAACCGCTGAAACCGGTAGAAGATCATTTATGCATCAAGCGGCCTTGAGCTTCCTGGGGGAACGCATCGCGACGCTTTCAACCATGCCAATGCCCAGCATCAACGAAAGCAGCGAGCTGCCGCCATAGCTGACGAACGGCAAGGTCAGGCCGGTCACCGGGAGGACGTTCAAATTGACACCGATATTGACCATGGATTGGAAAAAAATCAGGATTCCAAAGCCATAAGCAATCAGAGCGCCGAATATGTCGGTTGCATTTTGGGCGATGCGGATGCACCGCAGGATCACCACCACCAGCAGCAGAATAACGGCCGAGGTCCCGACGAATCCAAAATCCGCCGCAAGCACAGAGAAAATGAAGTCCGTGTGACGCACTTTCAGGAATCGCAGCTGGACCTGGGTGGACTGACTGTAGCCCTGCCCGAACCACCCGCCAGTGCCGATCGTGATCAAGGCCTGGTCCACGTTATAGGTCTCGCCATAGCTGGCCCCTGGGTCCGGGAACAGAAAGTTCGTGATCCGATCCCTCTGGTAATCCGCCAAGAAAGAGAACCCGGTGGCAATCCCGATCAACAAGACCAGCAGAGCGATCCCGACCACAATGAAAATGAACCTGATCCGGACGCCTGTGATCCACAGGAATGCCGCCCAGATGACCAACAAAACAATCGTGGTGCTCAGGTTGGGCTGCAGGAAGATCCAGAGCACAATCCCGCCGACCAATAAGCCGCTGCGCAGGATGACGGAGGTCTTTTGGGCGTCATAATAATGGTTGGAAAAGAAATTCGCCAAAGCAAGGATGATAACTATTTTCGCGATTTCAGCGGGCTGAATCAAAATCGTCCCCACCTCCAGCCAGCGCGCAGACCCAAACCGGGCCTCTGCCGTAAAAACGAAGAGCAGGAAGCCAATCGTGACGATGTACATCACCGGAATCAATGAAACCCAGTATTTATAATCAACGGCTGCAACCACAAAAAGCACAACCAGACTGATCAACAGAAAGGTGGTTTGTCGGCGGGGGTGCCCCTCCAACTCAATATTGCCCGCGATCGAACTGCGGATCAATGCAATACCGAGGATTGAAAGGATCAGCACAACCCCAAATAATACAAAATCAAAATTCTGCCAGATGTTACGTTTGCTATCCATACTGTTTGTCTGCCAAATTCAGCCGCGGGATCGGGGCCTTATCAACGGAATATTGGCAATTAGGGTTTGCTCCCGGCCATCGGTCTTAATTTCAATCTCCGTCTGCCGGGTGTCAATTTTGACATAATCCGAAATCACCTCGATCAAGCGGTCTTTGAGAGACTGAAGATTTTCAGGGCTGAGGTCCGTCCGGTCATGGATCAGGACCAGGCTCAGGCGTTCCTTTGCCTGATCCGCGCTGGAGGTCTTCTTTCCGGTGAGCCGCTCAAGGAATGACGCCATATTATCCTCCTCCAGAGATGATCCTGCCCAGCCGGTTGAAGATCCCATCCTTCTCATTCAGGTCCAGCCAGGGAACATCCTCTCCTTTTAATCGTTTGGCTATGTTATTGAACGAGCGGCCAGCCAGAGATTTCGCCTCCAGGGCCACAGGCTGCCCCTGGTTGGTGCTGACGATCACATTTTCATCCTCGGGCACGATCCCGATCAGCGGGATGGCAAGCAGCTCAACCACATCCTCAGCAGAGAGCATATCCCCCCGTTTGACCATTGAGGACTTCAGCCGGTTGATCACCAGTTTTGCCGGGCCGCGCTCTTCTGCTTCCACCAGTCCAATGATCCGGTCCGCATCCCGCACGGCCGAGATTTCAGGATTGGTGACCACCAGGACCTCATCCGCCGGCGCAATCGCGTTTCGAAAACCCCGTTCAATCCCGGCGGGCGAATCGATGAGGATCCAATCCATCTCTTCCCGCAAGGTGTTGCAAAGTTTGATCATATCACTCGGCGAAACGGCGTTCTTATCCCGGGTCTGAGCGGCTGGGATCAGGTAGAGGGTTTCAATCCGCTTGTCGCGGATCATCGCCTGCGATACCCGGCAGCGCCCTTCCACGGCATCCACCAGGTCATATACGATCCGGTTTTCAAGGCCCAGCACCACGTCCAGGTTCCGTAGACCGATATCCGAGTCGATGCAGACCACTTTATCGCCCAGCGAGGCCAGGGCCACACCGAGGTTTGCTGTTGTTGTCGTCTTGCCAACGCCGCCCTTGCCGGACGTGATCGTCACCACTTTACCGCTCATAAGTCTCCTTGTTCTTAACCTTGCCATGCTTCGGCTACGATTTGATCTCCGTTGATGCTGGCAACCTCCGGCTGGGGGTCCTTATCCCCTTTCGGAGCAATTGCAACCTTGCTCGCAATCCTTAATTGCAAAGGAGAAAGGTCCAAGGCGCAAATAACGGCTGTTTCATCCCCTTCAGCCCCGGCATGCACCGTCCCTAGCAGCCGGCCCCAAACCACGACCGAACCGGATGCAACAATCTCTGCACCGGGGTTCACATCACCCAGAACGACCACATGGCCCTGATAGGCCACCTTGAAACCGGACCGCATCGTCCGGTGGATCATCACCGCCGCCTCGCCGGGCAAAACCGTATCCAGAGGCTTGAGTTTGCGTTCGGGCCTGCCTTGGGGGTTAGCCGGTTCGGATTTCAAACCCAGCAGTTGGGCCGTTTCCTGGGTGACGATTGAATGGCTGAGAATCGCAGTCAGGGCCACATCCTGCGCAGAGAGGACGTCCCGCAGTTCTCCCAGGTCCTTGGCCCGGAGCACATTCGCCCCCACATCCAAAATCATCTGAGCGCCCTGAAAGAATTCCTGCCGGGTGGTGATCTGGGAGATCAGTTCGTCCTTCGCTTCCAGCCAGTCCTGACCTTCAAGATTGACCAGAATCCCATCTTTCGTACCCTTAATTTCCATTAATGGACCGCCATTGATTCGGTAACACCCAAATACAAATTATTAACATGCCCTGAATTATACAACACCCAACCTACGTTGCACCAGCTTTTAGGGCGTGGTGACCGTATCGGTCGCCTTCATCTCAAAATAAGCATCAATGACCCGGCGGACGATTGGCGCAGAGAAGGTCGAGCCTTCTTTACCGCCGTAGACAAAAGCCACCACAGCGATTTCCGGGTTATCCCAGGGGGCATAACCCACATACCAAGCATGGGCCGGCCATTTGCCGAAATCACAGAGGCCCTGAGCCTGGGCAACGTCATCGCAGTATTCCGCCGTACCAGTCTTCCCAGCGGAATTGTAGGGATCGCCGACAAATTCAGTCTCAGCGGTACCATCCGTGACCACCAGCCGCATCCCCTCATTGGTCAGCTCAACAACCCAGGGTTGGACAGTCTTCGTCTCGCCGGTTGTATTGTTGCCATCATACACATTGATCACCGGATCAGTAGTGATGTTCCAGCGTTCGGTGGGTTGGTTTTTTTCAACAAGGGTGCCATCCGGCTTAGTGACCTTATCCACAACTGTGACTTTCATTAAGTGACCGCCATTCGCAACGGTGGAAATGGAGTTCAATACCTGAAGCGGCGTGGCCAGGACATAACCCTGCCCCATGGTTGCGATATAGGTATCGCCAATTGACCAGTTCTCGCCAACGGTCAGACGTTTCCAGGTGGGGTCCGGGATCAGACCTTCCACCTCACCGGGCAATTCAATGCCCGTCAGGGAGCCATAACCGAGCGCCCGGGCGTATTCCGAAATCCGCCAGATCCCCAAACCACCATCTTCGATTTCACCTTCATAACCACCGCCCACTTTGTACCAAAAGATGTCACAGGAATAGGCCACCCCCCAGAGGAAATTGACATCACCGTGGCCGTTCTTGTCCCAGCAGACATACTTCCGGGGGTTACCCGGGTCATTCTCGTAATATTTTTCGGTAATGGTGATTTCACCGGGACAGTTTACGGTTTTTTCAGGGGTCACCACACCCTCATTCAAAATCCCCAGGGCGGGGCCAATCTTGAAGACCGACCCTGGAGGCAGTTCGGCGGAGATGGCCGTATTAAAGAGCGGCCGCTGCGGGTCCTCGCTCAACTGCTCATAGTAATATCCGGGGATCGCCTGTTCCATCCGGTTGTTCTCGTAGTTGGGGTAGCTCACCAAGGCCAGGATCTCGCCGGTCTGCGGATTCATGACGATCACCACCCCGCTATTGGCAATCACCTTGCCGGACCACCGGTTCCAAGATTCGATCTCACTGATCAAAGCCTCGCGCGCAATCGACTGCAAGCGGCTGTCAATCGTCAAGTAGACGTCATTCCCCGGAATGGGGTCAATCGGTTCTTCCAGGTTGCGGACGATCTCCCCCGCGACATTGACCTCCACGGTCCGCGTCCCATTGGTGCCGGACAGAATTTCATTGAGAGACTGTTCAACGCCGGCATAGCCAACCTTATCCCGGTTGGGAACCAGCCCCAGCTCGACATAATAGTCTTCCAGGGCAGCGGGGACCGGCCCGAGAAAGCCGATGATCTCCGAGGTCAGATCGCCGGTGGGGTACTGCCGCACCGGTTCAATTTTCACATCAATGCCCGGCCATTTTTCTCGGTTCTCCATCACGATCATGGCCACTTCCTGGGGGACATTGCATTTGATCGCTGTCTCCTGGAAGGGCCAGTTGGTCTCAGCAATGTAGACAACCTCTGAAATGCCCAGATCGCTGAAACAGGGCGTAAAATTGCGAACCGTTTCATCCTCCGTATCGCCCTTGGTCACAGGCATATCGATCAGTTCAGAGAGTTCTCTGAAGATTTGCTGGATATCGCCATCATCCTCCGGTAAATAACCAGGGATGACGACCACATTGTAGGAAGGAACGTTCTGAGCCAGCACAAAACCATTCCGATCGTAGATCGTCCCGCGCACGGCCGGGTCACTGATGACCTGAATCCGGTTTTGGCTCGCCTGGGCCACAAAGTCCGGCCCTTGCAGGATCTGGATATCAAAGAGCCTCAGCAGGTAGTAACCAAAGACCATACCGATCAAAATATAGATGACCAGGAAACGCCAGCCATCAAATCGCTTATTTCCATGGGGAAACTCATTCATGCTTCCACCTCCAGGGGGTACATCCGTCCCACCAGGTCATTGACCAAAGCAAACATCGGCAGGGCGAAAATCAGATTGAGTAAAACACTCGGAAAAATGACTGCATCCAGTGCCTGCCCCCAGGCAATCGGTGCGCCGGCAACCTGCAGCGCAACGACATATAAGAATTGCTGCAATAAAGTAGCCAATAATGTCGCAATGAACATTGCCAGGATAGGCGCCTGCCAAACCCGCCGCTGCAACAGCTTCGCGATCCCAACCACGCCGAGATAGCCGATCAAAGGCATGTAAAACGGCATAGCGGAAAACAAACTGATCAGGACTCCTCCAATCACCGCCCAAAGCCAGCTGTTATAAACGCGTTCCTGCAGCGACCAGGCCGCAAAAAAAAGCAAAATCAGATCCGCAGTCCCATTCACCAGAGGAGTCTGGGCAACAATTGTGGTTTGCAAGACGTAAGCAACCACCAGAGATAGGGCACACACCAGGTGGGCAATCAAGGCCATTACTCCGGAATGAGGGGGGTGATATCAACAGCCTCAAAGTTCGTAATGACCAGCACAGCGTTGATGCTGTTGAAATCCACGATGGGTTGCACAGAGGCGGTCTGGAAAAGGGCATTGTCCCGCATTTGAACGGACAGCACCTGGCCCACAAAGATATTGGGGGGATAGTTCCCGCCCAGGCCCGAAGTCAGGACAACATCGCCCGGTTCCACCGTCTCATCGAGGGGGATCATATCCAAAGACAGATCTCCCGTCAGCGAACCATTGAGCTGCGCTTCAATTTCCGCGGTCTGAAGCAGGACATTGACCACCGAGGTCGAATCCGTGATCAGCTTGACGCGTGAAGCGGCCGCGATGACGGCATCCACCCTCCCCACCAGGCCCTCCTGGGTCACCACGGGCATGCCGTATTGCAGGCCGTCATCCGAGCCTTTATCAATGATGATGTACTGCAGGAAGGGGCTGATCTCCCGGCCGATGACCGTTGCCGTCACATACTCATATTGCGGGTTGGTCCGGCCGAAATCCAACAGGGCAAAACAAATCTGCGCCTCGCCGAGGCGTTCCTCCATTTGGATCAGCTGTGTTTGCAGCTGGGTCACCTGCGATTCGAGAATCGCGTTCTGCTCCCGCAATTGGGTCACATCCCGCGGGGCGGTCAGGAAATCCCTGGCGGAGAGGTACCGCACGGATAACCAGGATTCAAATGAAACCAGGGGATTGAGCGTGAGGTTAAATACCGGGGTCAGATAGCCGCTCAGCGCGAGAAACAGTAAACCAGCGACCACGGCCACGATTACGATTGTTTGAACGTTCTTACCATTGAGGAATTTCATATTAAACAGATCCTTCGACAAGCCGGATCAAAGTTCAATCAATTATTGAGTGATAGTCTGTGGACAAATTTCAGGACAAGGTCCGTTTGGCAGGTTCCCGTTCGACTCCGACCAGGAAACTGGAGAACTCATCAAGATTTTCAAGAATGATGCCGCACCCCCGTGCCACACAAGTCATCGGGTCTTCAGCGACCCAGACCCGCACACGGAGATCATTGGAAAGCCTTTCGGCCAGGTTGGTCAATTGCGAACCGCCGCCCGCCAGACAGATCCCGCTGTCCAGAAGGTCTGCCAGGATTTCCGGGGGAGCCTCGTCCAATGCATCCCGGATAGTCCGGACGATCACGGCGATGGAACTGGAGATGGCCTCCCTGATCTCAACTGAGGAAATTTCGATCGCTTCGGGCAAACCGGTCACCAGGTTGCGGCCGCGGGCGTCAATGGTCTTTTCTTCCTTCATGGGGTAAGCCGAGCCGATCGCGATCTTGACCCGCTCCGCCATCCGTTCGCCGATGAACAGGTTGTATTTATTGCGGACGTAATTGATGATATCCTGGTCCAGTTCGTCGCCAGCCACCCGGAGAGACCGGGATACAACGATCCCGCCCATCGCGATGACCGCCACCTCGGTCGTCCCACCGCCAATATCCACAATCATCAGCCCCTGCACGTCATTGACGGGCAAGCCCGCGCCAATCGCGGCAGCGGACGGCTCATGCACCAGATAGACTTCACGGGCGCCGGCCGCTTTGGCGGCATCAAAAACAGCCCGCTTCTCCACTTCGGTGGCGCCGGAGGGAATCCCCACCACAACCCTCGGCATGGGGAAAGGGGCAATCGTTTGGCGATGAGCTTTACCAATAAAATATTCCAGCATCGCCTGGGTGATGTCAAACTCGGAGATCACGCCATCCCGCAGCGGCCGCAGCACGACGACATTCGCCGGCGTCCGGCCGACCATCGCCTTCGCGGCAGAGCCGATCGCCACGGGCTCCCGGGTGCGCTTTTCAATCGCAACCCAGGAGGGTTCGTTGATGACGATTCCCTTACCGCGAACGTTGATCAGGGTGTTCGCCGTACCTAAGTCTATGCCAATATCAAGGGAAAATAAACCCCAGAACCAGTTAAGGGGATTAAAAGCCAAACCGGTACTCCTTATTAAACAAGATTGGTAATGGGGGCATTACCAATTAATCGCCGCTATTATACCATAGTCAGCGTCAGGACTTCTTCTCCTTACAACAAGATAAATCTTACCTTTGAAGCAAAGATGTGTCAATCTAAGCGAAAATTAACAGATCTGCCCTCATAAGCCCTTTTTTGGTAAACTTAGCCTCAAATTCAGTCAACACCATAGGAAGGACTCAAAAATGCCTCAACATCACTATGAAACCTTTGAGAAAAACGGACATATCCGAACCCATGTCACCGTCGTTCAGGGAGAAGCGATCTCCCTTTGCCGGTGCTGGCGATCAGATAATTTCCCCCTCTGCGATGGCAGCCATAAAAAAGTGGATGATGGAAAGGGGCCAGCCGTCATCCACGTGGACTGCGAAAAACACTTTCTGGATCAGGACGAGGGCTGATCCGGCTCCTCCCTTCCCCGGTATTTAAAGAGCCGGAACCCGCCAGGCACCCACCGGGATTAAGCGGACCCATTCGATGATAAAATGGGTCAAGACAGTCAACCCCCAGAGCTAAGAAAGACTCGGACAATGAGCGAAACCCTGAACCTTTATCGCCTGCAGAAAATTGACACTCAACTCGATCACATTGCAGCGCGCCTGAAAGAAATTGATCAGGCGCTCAGCGATGACCGCAGAGTCAGGAAAGCCCAATCCGTCCTGAAAAAAGCCGAAGAGACCGCCCAAAAAGCCCAGTCTGAACTCAGGCTGATTGAAACCAAGGTAGAGGACCAACGTCTCAAACGGAAAACGACCCAGGCCGCGCTTTTCGGCGGCAACATCAAAAACCCCAAGGACCTCCAGGACCTCCAAATGGACTCGGAAGCGCTCGCCCGCTATATTGAACGTCTTGAGGATGAACAATTGGAGGCTATGATCGCCAGCGAAACCGCAGAAATGAACCTGGAAGATGCAAAGAAAGCTTTGACCCAGGCCAAAGGCAAGGCCGCTGAGGACAACGCCGCGCTTCTGGGCGAGAAGACAGCGCTGGAAGAGGAACTTGCCAAAACTCAACGCGAAAA
Organism: Anaerolineaceae bacterium; assembly: GCA_011620555.1. GTDB lineage: Bacteria > Chloroflexota > Anaerolineae > Anaerolineales > Anaerolineaceae > Brevifilum. The sequence goes on from WOYY01000096.1 coordinate 8,834, forward strand.
AGCAGCCACTCTGCAGGGCATCTCTGCATCCAATTTGAATCTATATCAAAATTTACGAAAAACTAAAAAGGGGATAGCGGTGGCATCCATCACGGAAGGCGGCTGCAGCATTTGCGGTCAATCGCTGACACCCGCTGATCTCCAGTCCGTGCGCTCGGGGTCAGAGCTGGTCTACTGTCCTTCCTGTGGGCGCATCCTTTTCAGCCCCTAAACGGCCTCAACCCACACTGCGCAGGATTGAAACCAGAATGGAACCCACAACCTGAATCAAAATCATCAGGATCAGGGGGCTGAAATCCATCCCGCCAACTGCCGGCACGATCCTGCGGATCGGCATGAGCATGGGTTCCAGCACCTGGCTCATCGTCTGCCGGATGGGATGGAAGGGATTAAGGATAAAACTCAGCAAAGAGTAGATCAAAATAAAAATGGACAGGACGTTGATGGTTGCATTGATAATCAGGATCAAAACGTTCATGGACTTTCCACTCTCCAATTTTCTTATCGGGTAGGTCGAGGGCCAAATAGCTCGGTGCCGATCCGGACCATGGTCGCGCCCTCTTCAATGGCAACCGGGTAATCAAAGCTGGTGCCAATCGACAATTCATCCCAGCTCACATCCGGCAGGGACTGTTTCAAAAAGGTCTGCAAGCTCCGCAGGCGGCGATAAAGCGGCCGGGTTGATTCCGGGTCTTCAAACAGGGGCGGCATACTCATCAGCCCCCTGATCTCCAAATTTTCCAGGCTGGCAAGCTGGCCAAAGGGTTCCAGCAGAGCGCCCCATTGATCCTCGTCCCAGGCCGCCCAGCCGGACTTGCTCCCCTCGCCGCTCAGATTGACCTCAAGCAGCACGGGCAATGTTCGGCCAAATTCACCGCAATAGCGATCCAACAAGCGGGCGACTTTCAGGCGGTCCAGCGAATGGACCAGATCAAAAGACCGGGCGACGATCTCCGCCTTCCGGCTCTGGATGTGGCCAATCATGTGCCATTCGATGCCGGGCGTCTCTTTGAGACTCTCAATTTTATCCAGAGCTTGTTCCGGGTAGTTCTCGCCAAAACAATTCAATCCGGCTTCCACCCCAGCCCACACGATATCCAGAGGGAGCAATTTTGTCACCCCCACCAATTTGACCGCGCTCGCGGTCCTTCCGGATTTTTCGGCCGCCTTTTGGATTCGCCCTTGAATACCCTCCAGGTTGGTCCTGATCCTTGCCGCGCAATCGTCCAGTGTTCCCCGGTCCATAAGTTTTTCCTCCGGGCTTAATTATCATCGATTGCCATCAAAACCGCAAATCGACCTGTCTTCCCCTTCTCAGCCCGGTGCGAATACCAATCATCGAGGTGCTCCGCCGTGCAGAGGCCGGCGGTCTCAATCTGCCGCACACCGGCGGAAAGCAGGACATCCCGGTTCGCCTGCCAAAGGTCCAGATAGAGCCTGCCGTTTCTTTTCTGAAAATAACGCATCGCCGGCTCAGCGCCAAAGGACTGCTTGAAAGCATCCAGGGGTCCCTGCCCGACCTCATAGCAATGCTGGCAGATAGATGGGCCAATCGCGGCCAGGATCTCCCCGGGCCGGCTGCCATAACACGCTGCCATCTTTTCGACGGCCTCTCGGGCGACCTGTTTATGGGTCCCCTGCCAGCCGGCATGGGCGATCCCGATCACTTTCCTGGCCGGGTCAAACAGCAGGATCGGGACGCAGTCGGCAAAACGCATGAACAAAGTGACCGAAGGATTCTGGGTCAGAATCCCGTCCGCCTTGGTATGCAGCGTGCCCGGCTCGCGCGGCTCATCCGTGCAGATCACGTCCCTGCCATGCACCTGCCAGACGTCGAAACGGGAATCGAAGGGGTAGTCAAATGTCTCGTAGATCTTGCGGTGGTTTTTCAGGACCGCGTCAGGGTCATCCCCAACCGTCCCGCCGGTGTTCAGGCTGGCAAAAGGGGCCTGGCTGAATCCGCCCCGCCGGGTGAGGACCGCGTGAAACAGAGGCTGCCCTTTGAAAATATCAAACTGGAAATAGCGTAATCCATTCTTTTCGTGAAAACTCATCTGGATTCCTGGAGCTGGTTGTCTTCGGCAGTCTGCTGGCAAATGGCAGATTTGAGCGCCATATCTCGTCGGTTTTCCTGCACGGATTCCTCAACATAGGGGAAACCAAACCAGGCAGTTGCCAGGCCAAAGCAAGCCCCGGTGAAGGATCGCAGGAAGGGAGTGCTCTCCCGCAGCGGCAGCCAGCTGAAGATCCCCCAACCGGTCTGACTGAGCAGCTGTGAAAAGCCATCCAGACCAATCGGCCCCAGACCGATCAGGATCCAGAGATACCAGGGCAGCGGCTTAAGCTTCTTCCCTGTCAGCGAAAAGATCAGCCCAAAAAGGAAGAGCGCGGAATAGATCGCGATGTCCCGTTCACAGAGCGCGACCTTATAGCCCATCAAGTCATTCCCCAGGAAATCCCGGGCGGTATCCAGATCATACTCGTCGAACCCCGTCGCCTGGCCATAGGTAACCACGCCTTCCACTCCCGCCAATTCGCGCGGGTAAAAAGGCTGTTCGCCAAACAGGAAGTAGGAGCGAAAGGCCAACTGGTGACACAAAGGGCTGTAGACCTTATAAATGACTTTTGCGGGCACTTGCAGCCCGACTTTCATCAGGACCGGCGCCAGAAATGCTAAAAGGACATACATACCGGTGAAGAAGTTCAGGACGACCATATAATGATTGGAAAACCAGCGTGAGAACCGGTCCGCTTTCGTTAAAGCCACAGGTTCTGTAATCCGTTTCACCATGGTGCTGTTGCCCTTTTCAATGGATTCACGCAGGCGCTCTTCCGCTTTACCAAACCCGAATTCGATCTCGGCCCGATCAAAGGGATGGATCAGCCGAAAAACACCGATATCCAGGACCGGCGCCTGAGCGCCGAACTCGTCAATGAGCACGGATGATTGATCAATATCCACAATATGCAGCGCGTGAGGATGCCGTTCTTGAATGTCCTTTAACCAACCCAGGATTTTTGTCCGGTTTTGATCCGTTCCAGAGATAAATAAAGTCGCCTGTATCATTCGGATAACCCCATAAGTTCCAGATAGGCCACAATCAACGGCTCGCTCAGTTCGCCGATGTGAATTTTCTGAGTCGCGCCATCGGCACCAACGAAGATGGAAGTTGGGAACCCTCTGACCTGGTATAGATCTGTGACGCCAAAATCGGCATCCAGCAGGAAGGTCAGATCAAATTCCTGAGCCGTCACAAAAGCCTGAACCTCCTGCGCCGTCTCCCCCCCGTTGACGGCCAGCACGACGAACTCATCAGCATATTTATCCTGATATTCCTGGATCAGCGGCAGCTCCGCCCGGCAGGGCGGGCACCAGGTCGCCCAAAAGTTGAGCATCACGGGGGTGCCCCGGTAATCCGAAAGGGAAACTGAATTGCCATCGAGGTCGGTCAGGGTGAAATCCGGAGCGGACGAACTGGTGTCCTGCTCCTCTTCAATCACGACTGTTTCGGGGGTGGCTGGGGCCGTCGTCGCCGCGGCCTCGTTTCCATCATCCACCATAATTTCTTCAGTCGTAAGGGCCTGCGGTTCCTCGGTGGCGGGGTCGAAACTGCCCGCGAACCGAACCACAACCAGAACACCCAGGACAATTACGATCAAGATCAAAGCTGCATCAAGATACCATCGCCGATTGGACACAATAAACTCCAGTACTTATAATCAAATGCCAAAATCAATTAATGTATCAAAGGTGGTCAATTGCTGATAAATGCCCAGGAATAAGAGAACGCCCACAACGATCAGGATCACGCCCATCACAATCTGGGCGATCTTCATGGCCTTGCTGTATTTGCGCAGGATCTGGGTCACCCACCCCACGCCCAGGGCCGCCGCCAGGAAGGGGATCGCCATCCCCAGCGAATAGGTCGTCAAGAGCATCACGCCCTGCCCGATATTTGCCCGGTCAATCGCCAGTGTCAGGATCAGGCCCAGGGTCGGGCCGACGCAGGGTGACCAGCCCGCGGAGAAGAAGATGCCCATCAGGAAGGAGGAAAACAGTCCGCGCTCCCGGCCGGCCTTGGTCTGCGGCCGCAGGTCATAATCCAGGAATGGGATCCGGATCAGTCCCGTCATGTGGAGACCGAAGAGGATGATGACCACCCCGCCGATTTTGGCCAGGATATCTCGGGTCTGATAAAAGAATTGGCTCAGCGCTGAAAAGGCCAGACCCAGAATGATAAAGACGAAACTGAAACCCAGCACAAAAGCCACCCCATGGAAAAAGGTTTGCCACTTGGCCTTGGGTGAAGGGCCTTCCGCCTGGACAATCGACCGCCCGGAGAGGTAGCCAATATAGGCCGGGACGAGGGAGAAAACACAGGGGGAAAAGAAAGAGGCCAGGCCAGCCAGATAAGCCAGTCCAATTGATACGTTTAAACCATCCATTTAAAATACCACCTTAACTTGCGATGACTTCTACCTGGGTGGATTTATTCAAACCCTGAATAAAAATATCACCGGGATCGTAAGGCACATCCGGCTGCGTCCAGCGGTAAATCCACTTGGCGTCCTCCGGTCGGCAGTTCACACAGCCATGCGACCGGGGACCGGAGCCAAAGTAATTGTGCCAAAACGTGGAATGAAACGCCGCGCCGTTGTTGTCAAAAAAGGTTGACCAGGCGATGCCGGGAATGTCATAGTCCCCGACCGCTGCGCCGGCGCTCATGTGGATCGAGAGCGATTTCCGCCAGATGGTATGGACGCCCAGCGGCGTTGCCCAGCGAGCTTCTTCTTCCAGCCAGCCGCCGGTGGTCACTTGCGCAAAGTAGACCTCTTCATCGCCCTCGTAGCAGGACAAGGTCTGGTAGCGGATATCCACTTTGATGAATTTATTTTCCGCATCCGGATGGATCGGTGCGATCTCTTCGGTCGTGACCGGCCGGCAGATGTCGGCATTAACCCAATAGGTATCCGTCGTCCAGGCGCCAAATTTCTGCATCAGGCAGTATTGCACCACCCCGGTATCCGGGTGCCGCCGGATATCAAAAGCCCAGAAGACTTGAGAGTAGTAGATCCTGGGCCGGATCGTTGCTTTAATCCAGTATTGATACTGCTCCTGGGGTTTGGTCAGTTCCAGCCCGGCGTAGGGCGTGGTGATCTCAACCCACATGCCCCGTTCGCCGTTGTCATTGATGGGCAGTTCACCCAAAGGGACCTGCGGCTGATGCCGGACCTTCTGCAGGTAATCCGAGTAGATATAGCCCTCCGGCGTTTCAACCCATTTCTGATTGATCTTGTAACCATCCACCTGGTCGGCAATCACCTCTCGGTTCCACTGGAAGACCTCATCAAAATACACCTTGCGGACTTCATTGGCATAGGCGCTGGGTTCAGACATCATCGGCACGTTCGCGCCGGGTTCCCCGACGCACATCCGTCCCAATAATTGGCCCTCCGGGAAGGTCGGCGTGTCCTCCTGAAGCAGGTTCAGTCCTTTGAAGATGGAGCGCGCGGATTGACGCCCTGTCAGAGCAGCCCCGCCCAGGGCGAGGGTCGATAATTTTAAAAATTCACGACGGGAAAGCTGATTCTTATGGCTCATAACTTGATAAAAATATTCCAAAATGTCTTTATTGTCAATCGTCGCTCAGATTTTCAAAAGCCTTTTCCAGCAATAAGGCTTTCACCTGGTCGATTTCCGGCGCCCACCAGGCGTCTCCCGGTTGGTATTTAACTCTGCTCCGCACGGCCTGATAAGCCTTCGCGGTACCCTTTCCAAATTGAACCTGGGGGTCTTGCCGTTTCCGCAGGTGCAAGGCCCGGGTGGCTGTATAAATTTCAATCGCCAGCACATGGGCGGTGTTCGCGACGATCTCACGGGTGTGGCGGGCGGCGGTCATGGCGTTGGCGTTGTGGTCTTCCTGCTCTGCGGAGGTGGGCAGGGAGTGAACCGAATCGGGCGTGGCCAGGGTCTGGTTTTCCAGCACCAGGGATGCGGCGGTATATTGGGGCATCATCAAGCCGGAATTCAACCCAGCCGCCGAAAGCCGGTCCACCAGCATGGGCGGCAGGTCCGCGTTCAGGTGCCCGTCCGTCAGGCGGAAGGTCCGCCGCTCCGAAATCGAAGCGATCTCCGCCATCACAATCCCCAGTATATCCATCACCACGCCGACCGGTTCGCCATGGAAATTGCCGCCGGAGACGGCCACACCGGGGTCAAAAAGCAAAGGATTGTCGGTGGCCGCGTTGACCTCCGTCTCAATCGTGTTGCGGACAAAAACCAGCGTGTCCCAGGCGATTCCCTGCACCTGGGGGGCGCAGCGCAGCGAATAGGCATCCTGGACCCGGCCATAGGCATCCACCAGGCTGCTGCCGGCGGTCAGCTCACGGATCGCCGCGGCCACCCGCATCTGGCCGGCATGCCCCCGGGCCGCGTGCAGCCGTTCATCAAATGCAGCTGAACAGCCCATCACAGCTTCCAGCGTCAGCGCCAGGGAAACATCCGCGCCATGCAGCAAGGTTTCCGCATCATAGACGGCCAAGGCCCCCAGCGCCGCGGAAAAGGTTGCGCCATTATTCACCGCCAGGCCTTCTTTGGCGCCCAGGATCAAACGGTCAATCCCGGCTCGTTTCATGGCTTCCTTGCCGGAAAGCGTCTCGCCCTGGTAGGTCGCCAGGCCGGATTCCGCTTCGCGGTCCTCAGCATCGGTGGTAAAGACCAATGCCAGATGCGAGAGCGGCCCCAGGTCGCCGGAGGAGCCCAGCGATCCCTGCGAAGGGACGACAGGCGTCACCCGCTCGTTCAACAGGGCCAGCAGGGTCTCCACGACCGCCAGCCGCACACCGGAATACCCCTTTGCCAGGGTATTCGCCCGGACCAGGATAGCCGCCCGGACCACTTCCTCGGCCAAAGGCGCGCCGGTGCCCACCGCGTGGCTCAGGATCAGGTTCCGGCTGAGTTTGGCTGAGTCTTCAGCAGGGATCCGCTGTTCAGCAAACACCCCAAAGCCGGTGTTGATGCCATAGACGGGGTCGCCTTGCTCGACAATTCTTTCTACCCAGCGGCGGGCCGTGCTGATGGCGTCTTTGGCAGAAGGCGCCAAAGCCACACGGGCGCCCTGGCGGGCAACGGCAACAATGTCTTCGATGGTGAGATGGCTGCCGTCAATCGTGATTGTGTCCAACTGTGATCTCCTTGGTTAACAACTGAACCAATGGTGCGGTGAGACTGTCCCTGGCTGTGAAAGGCAGGCTGCGGTCAGGGCCGGGGCGGGTGCGGTGATCGCTGCCGGCGGGATAAAGGGTAAGATGGGAACCGGAGAATGCCCCTGCGCTGCCATTTTCATCCCCGGCGATCCAGAGCGCGGTTGATCTCACGTTCCGTATCCCGCTTCTTGATGTCCTGCCGCTTATCATACTGGCGTTTACCCTTTGCCAGGGCGATCTCCACCTTTGCCCTGCCATCTTTCAGATACAGAATGGTGGGGACAATGGTCATCCCTTTGATTCGGATAGCATCCCAAAGCGCTTTGATCTCCCGCTTGTGCAGGAGCAAGCGGCGCTCCCGTTCAGGATCGTGGTTGAAGGTGCTGGCCTGGTCATAGGGCGCGATATGCGCGCCGACTAGCCAGGCCTGCTTCCCATTGGTGCGAATATAGGCCTCCGTCAGCGACACCTGCCCGGCGCGAATGGATTTGATCTCCGTCCCGCGCAATTCCAGACCGGCCTCATAAGTGTCAAAGAGTTGGTATTCAAATTTTGCTTTTCGGTTTCGTGCTACGATTTTCATTCCGTCCATAATGTCTCATTTTAACACAGACTATCTCCAACGCTTGACAGATGGACTCCCTTTCTCGGATTATTTAGCATTAATCTCCAATCATCCAGATGAGTTTTTTTGATCCCTGGGTATAATCAGAAGAAAACAAGCTAAAAATATAAAGGGAGAACAAATGGACATCAGCTTAGCATTGGGCGGCGGTGGTATCCGAGGTGTTGCGCACATCGGCGTCATCCGCTCATTGGAAAATCACGGCTTCAAGATCAAAGCCATTGCGGGCACAAGCGCGGGCGGCCTGGTCGGCGCTGTCTATGCCGCCGGCTATTCCACCGAAGAAATTGAGAACGCGGTCACTAACCTGGGAACCAACTGGGTTTTCAGCCGCAATGATACCGGTCGCCCCGCCCTCTTAGGGATTGGGACAATCGCCAAACAGCTCTCCGGCATTTTGGGCGACCGGACTTTCGATGAATTGAAAATTCCCTATGCCGCAACGGCCGTCAGCCTGCGCACCGGAAAGGAGTTCATCCTCCGGGAGGGCAAAGTGTTGGATGCCGCTTTGGCAACCATGGCGATCCCGGGCGTCTTCCCCAGCCAGGAAATCGGCGGGAGCGTTTTGGTGGATGGCGGCGTTCTGGACCCCGTGCCAATCCAGTTGGCCCGGTGGATGCGCCCGGACCTCCCCGTCGTGGCTGTGGTTCTGAACAAATATCCGGAAGGATATGAAGAACCCGAAGCCGCTTTCCCCATCTCACTCCCCGGGCCAAGCTCAATCACCGAGCGGATCACCAAACTCCGCATGGTTCAGGCCCTCCAAATCTTCACCCATTCCATGGAAGTGACGGGCGCGCGCCTTACAGACCTCGGCGTGAAGCTCTATCAACCTGAAGTGTTGATTGAGCCGCGTGTCGGTCATATCGGCGTGCTGCAAACGATTGACACCAATCTCCTTATCAAGGCCGGCGAGGCTGCGACCGAAGCGGTCCTGACCGAGCTTCAATCGGAAGCGCGCTGGACAAAACGGATCGAGAGGGCCGTCAAGCACCGTATCAACCCGGACCCCTTGCCGGATATCTGGGTGACAGACCAGCAGAAATCTTGAGAGATCTCCGCAGGTTCGCCCGCCAGACCCAGAACCGCTTAGTCATCGGCCTTTTCCTCCTCGTGGCCACGGTTGGGATTGCCCTGATCTATTTCCTCTATGGAAGCAATGCCGCGCTCCTGGGGTTGCTCTGTCTGGCAGGTGTGACCATCCCAATTTTATTCATTATCGGTATCTTAACCATCATCGAAAAAATAGCAAATCATGACTGAACTAACTGAACTCAAAACAATCACCATTGAAAATTGGCCGTTCAAAGTCTTTATCCCTGAGCCTGCCGATGGACAAATAAAAAAGGTCTTGCTCCTCTTGCACGGTCACCTGGGCGATGAGAATGTCATGTGGATCTTTGCCAAACCGCTTCCCGGGGACATCGTCATGCTGGCCCCCCGCGCGCCCCTTCAACTCGGCCCCGGCCAATATAGCTGGCACGCGATCACGCCCCAGTGGCCTGCCCTGAAAACCACCTATGCCGGCCTGGCCGCTGATCTGCTGAGCCGGGTGGAAATGTGGACCCGGCAAAACAGTTTATCCGTCAGCCAGTTCGATGTGATGGGCTTCAGCCAGGGGGCTATTATGGCTTATGCCCTGAGCTTCCTCCATCCGGAAAAGATCGGCAAAGTCGCTGCCCTGGCCGGTTTCATCCCCCGGACCTGGCAGGCGGAATTGGGTGACATCAACCTGGCAGGCAGGCCTTATTTCCTTGCGAACGGCACGGAAGACGAAGTGGTTCCGGTCGAACAGGCCCGCCAAGCCGTGAAATGGTTAAAAGAAAAAGGCGCTCAGGTGACCTACTGCGAAGGGCAGACAGGCCACAAACTCAGCGCCGGTTGTTTCAAAGATTTGGGATCCTACTTCCGTTCACCGCCCACTGATCAGGGCGATCACGACCAGGAAGATCCCCAGCGCGCCTAAGCCAACGATAATCAGCCCCATCGGGACGCCCCCTGCCGCCGTGTTACCCACGTCCAGCGTATAGGTCGGGATTTCCAAAGGCGCGGGTTGCGTGAAGGTCGGCAGCCGGGTGGCGTCGGGCGTGGTCAGGAACTGGGCTGCCAGGGTCGGGTCCACTGTCCGGGTCACATCCGGGGTGGCTGTCGCGGGCGGTTCCACCTCAGGCAAATCCCCGCCGAACAGGGACACCAGGTTGCCATAGACCCAGGCCGTCCCATCCGGGCCGACCGGATATTCAATCAAGACCCATTCGCCATACTTTCCGAGAGCATTCGCTTCCTGTCCCACCAGCAGAACGCCCACTTTTTCAGAAAGCCGGCTTGGGCCGGCCCGGACGTTGATCTGGTTATCGTTAGCCGTCAGCGTATTAACGACCACATAAGGGCCGCGCGGCGTGCTGGTGACGGTGGGAACGCTGCCCGTCGGCTGTTGAGCCAGTGGGCCCGCTTCAGCGACGCCTGGACGGACCAGCATGATGACCAGCAGGATCAAGGCGATTGATGACATCAGGATCAATCGGATTTTTTGTGTTTTCATACGACGCTCCAAAGAAGGCCTCCCCCTGAGGCCCCATTTTTTAGGACAAGTTCTCACATTATACCGTTATTTGCCATTTGACCGCATGGGCTGATTGGAACCCCAAAGGTCTCAGCGTTTGCTGATTTAATCAGCCATCAACAGCTAATCGCCGCAATTCCCTGCCAAGCAGGCCTCTGATTTCAACAGCCTCAGGCGGGAAGATACCAGCCCTGAAAAACCAGCAGATTTCCTTAGGTTTTCCATTATAACTTCCGCTATAATAAATCCTGTAAAATTCACGCAGATCAACTGAAGGTTCAACTATGCCCGAAACCCGAATCTATCATGGCGACTTCAATCCCAGCGACATTGCCCGCGATATCCTCGCCCAATTCAACCGCGGCAATTTCCAGGTCCAGCAGATTGGACGGGACCCCAAGATCGCCGTCCAAATTGCCACCCGGCAGCTTGCTCAATCCGGTGGGCAGACCGCACTGACCATCACCCTGCACAAAGTTGAAGATGGCGTCTCCGTTCAGCTGGGCAATCAGGCCTGGATGGGCATCGCCGCCAGCCTGGGCGTCACAGCCCTGACGGCCCTGCGCAACCCAATGACCCTTTTGGGCCGGCTGGATGACCTGGCCCAGGATATTGAATCCCTCCAGTTGGAAGAGGAGATCTGGCAGCTGATCGAGCATTCCGCCCGTCAGCATGGCGTGGGCAAGGTGCTTTCGGAAAGGCTCCACCGCTATATCTGCCCCTATTGCAACACGCCCAATGAAGCGGGTGTGGGCAGGTGCATTGCCTGCGGCGCCCCCTTGGGTGACATCCAGCCGCAGACCTGTCTGAACTGCGGGTTTGTAGTGCGGAACCTGGAACGAGAATGCCCCAACTGCGGGGCGAAGCTCCCCCCAAAATGATCTAAAAAA
>WOYY01000055.1:0-2865 GCA_011620555.1 Anaerolineaceae bacterium
TCAGGAGCTGAAGCCCTTCCCCTGGTCGTTATTGCTGGCATTCGTCTCGGTCGCACTGATTGGGCTTACCCGGGTGTACGACCCCAGACCGCCGGCTGTGAGAAAGATCGCCGATTTGTTCGACGATGCGTCAGTTCTCCATCAGGAAATTCATACCACCCAAAAGATCAACACCCGAGACAAGCAATAGGAGGAAAGAAGAAGCATGTTATTATCCGAAAGTTTGGCGAACCTGACAACGGATGTCCTGATTGTTCTGATTCTGGGAGCAATCCTGGTCATGGAGGTTGTCACGATGTTGAACCAGGCCCGACAGGCCGGGTCGATGAGAAAACTGGAAAAGCAGGCGCGAAATTATATGCAAGAGGACCTGCGGATCAAACGGGGGCAGCTGGAACATGAGCTGGAAGACGCCCTTGCTGTTCAGGACCCCAGGGATTGGCTGGCGTCGGTGATTGGCGCGGTCACTGGCGTCCGGCCGGAACTGCAGGCGCTCCAGTCCGTGGAAATTTCTCCGGGCGTTAAGGTCATTACCGGGGATACCCAGGACTTCAAGCGTTATATTCTCGCCCCGGCCATTCCACCGCAAGAAGTGTATCAGCTGGCGGACCCCAAATCCAAAGGGGGGCTGGCTGCCCGAACGCCCAGCGTATTTGGGAAAAACCCCCGGAAAAACCTCGAACCGATTGAGCTAAGCGTATTAAATGCCGGCATTTTCTTCGACCGTCAGGCGAAGACCGTCTGGGCCAAGATCGCGCATCAGGATTTATCCACCGACGAGCTGATGCTGTACGCTTTGGACCTCGCATAATCCCTGCAGTTCTCCCAATCAGGGCCGTCAGCCTCCAGAAAAACGCTGACGGCCCGCAAGGTTAGTTAATTGAAATAGAAGAGGGGAGTCCGTGAAACGACCGGTTTGTATTTTCGCGAATCCTGAAATAGTTCCTTCCTTTGAAGCCGATCTCCAGGAAATGGCTGACGGGTGGTGGTTAAAACCCTTCTATTCCTGTCCAGGGCTGGTCATTGATTTTGAGGGGGGGCTCGTCAGAAAGATCATCCAAGACGCGGCTGTCAATCCCGGAAATGCAGCCCGGTTATATTTATCGGACATCATGTCCGGGAGGATTACGCCGTACAATCCCCTTGCTTCGATGGGTCGCCTGGGGAAAGATGCACTGATGGCCGGCTACCTGACGGATTTGTTGATCGAGATCTCTGAAGGGCCCGTGCCGGGATCGGTTGAATCGATGGTCCGCCGGTCCCTGGTGGCGCTGTTGAAGAAGGCCCGAGACTCAAACGTTTCGTATAGTCTTGTGCAGTTGGGGAAAACCCTGGACCTGGTTTTCACAAAACAAAACAGGGGAGATCTGGCTGATAGTACCCGGTCGCTTTTTAGAAGGCTGAACCAGATTCCTTATCAATTGATCCTGGGCGAGGTAAAACCGACCTTGCCAACGGAGACTATCCTGGAGAACAACCTGATCTATGTCCTGGACGCATCCGCCAAGAAGGTCAGCGATTTTTTGGAACCCGCCAAGGAAGCTGCTCTGTGTCAATACGACTCTTCGGTGGTGGCATTGATCGCGGGATTATTATTAATTGATTTTGTGGAAACCCTTAAAAATATGTATAATCATAAATACCCTCGCCAATCATCGCTGGTGGTGATGGTGAATGGCTATAATCGACTGCCTTCCTTGCCCTGGGTAGCTATCATTTCAAATTTGACCGAGTATAACGCCAAAGGATTTTTGACGCCGACGGCGGGATCCGCTTCTATTAGCGCATCTGAGCTGGGTGCCAACGCACAGCTATTCTACGATGAGTTTCCGAACTCGTTTGACGGCGGAAGAGGCTTTTCGCCGTTTGAACCTATGAAACAATATACCTATGCCATCAGTGAATTGTTGGAGGGGCTGGCAGGGAACAGTGGTAGAAATCTCACCCTTTAAGGGTTTGTTTTTCGCTGTTGTTGCTTGGATCTGATTTTATTCGTTGAGCAAGGCGCTGTTAAAGGATTGACGGAATGCCCGAAGGACCAAAACTGCCGTTATTAAGATCGTTTCTAACGAGTTTGGGGGAGCAGGGCTTGGCGGAAGAAACGATTCGTTTGGTAGGGGCCGATATTCGCGCGTTGGAAGGATATATTACGGAAAAAACCGGCGGGGTGCTGACGGAGGAACAGGCGCTATCGGAGGATCTGATCAGAGGCTTTATAAAGGAGGGGAAGAATAAGGCTTTGGTGGTGCGGCGGCTGGGCACCCTGCGGAAATGGTTGAATTATGCCGTTGAAAATAAAGTCATCGGATCCAACTTCCTGCCTCTGGGAGAGGTGACCTATCAGTCGTTTTTAGGTGAGGAAAGTGATGTCAAGGGGAAGCAGCTGAGCTGTCTCTCTGAAAATGAAGCGAAAGCAATTGTGAGGCATCTGGAGCGACGGGCTTCCGAAAATGGGGTGGATGTGGATCGTGAGGTTTATAGCTCGCTCTATATTCTGCTGGGATTAATGCTGTCCGGTGTTGCGCCCTCAAAGGCGGAGGAAGTGGGGAGGGAGGACATCAAGAAAACCAAAGAGGGTCGGATTGAGATCCGGTATCAGGACAGATTTATCCCTCTTTCCAGCAGAGTAGACCCGGGATTGTATTGGAAAACAACGCAGCGCTTGATCCGGAAAATTGGGCAGCGAAAAGAGGACGGGTTTAGCGTCTTTGTAAATCGACGGTCGTTTTATTACCACCTCAAAAAAGAACTGAATAAGGCCGGTGTCAAGAGGGAGGTCAACGTGGCCGAATTTCATCGGCGCGCCATTATCGATCTCAAAAAGCAGGGACGGTCCATCAAGGAAATTGCCAATCTCCTGAGTTT
>WOYY01000055.1:2965-4058 GCA_011620555.1 Anaerolineaceae bacterium
AGGCGCAGGCCATCCTTTGGTTTAATGTGCTGGCCATCACGATCAGGATCTGGAAAGTGATGATGGGCAGGATGTTCCAGGTGAGTTCCTGGGTTGTGTCCTCCCAGTTGTACCAATAGGCGGCTGGCCAGTACCCCTTTTTACGACGGTAGGGATCGGCGGATAAAAATTCCAGCCAGTTATCCTCATGGATGGGCTGGAATTGGGCCAGCCGGGTCTGGTGGTAAACGAAAGCGGCAAAGAGCCTCATCCATATTCGCGTCGGCGAATTTTCCAGGGGGTCATCCGGTTTTCTGGAAAGCGTATAAAGAACGCTAAAATATTCATGGTCATCGATGAAGTGCGTTAACAGATCGGCGAGCGTGAAAACTTCTTCTTTTTGGGTAAAGGGATTTAATCCATGGGAAAGGGTGCCGGGAAGGCAGTGGTGAGCCAGCCAAAATCCAACAGCCTCCGTGACAAGGGGCGGATCAGCAGATGGGAGGTAAAGCGTTTCGGTTTTTGGGGAATAGGCGATCTTGTTCCCGAGACAATGCAGGCCCTCAGCTTCGCTGTCCTGGAGGCTGACGCCAAAGCGCATTTTCAAACCGTATACAGCAAAGGCTTTTCGGAAAACGGAGGGTAAGGAAGGCGGTCCGGGGAGCGCGCGCAATATCCCTTCAATCGTCCCGGCCCCAGGGGAGTTCTGAAGGGTTGCAGGAAGACCGATTTGCGGATCGCAGGTCAGGTTGATCAGCGCGGGAGAGACATTTTCAATATCCTGCAGCGCGGGTTCGTTTTCGCGGCACCATTGCAGCAGGGCTTTGAAGTATTGATGAAAATACTGGGATAAGGGTTGTCTTTTCTCAGGCGACGTGGTTTCTTGGCCGATTAATTGCAGGTCCTGTAAAATGGCGTTGGCGGTGTCCCGGGAGAGATCGGGATGGTTGATGGTGGGGAGATCTGCGAATAACAGATTGGAGAAATAGCTTGTCGCGTACCGAAGATAGCGATCAGCGTTTTCGATGGTGGTATTTGCCAGCGATCCGGGCGTGGATTGGTGAATATCTATTTTATGGGAGTGGGGCGGTGGCGATAAATAATATTCGGGGAA
>WOYY01000030.1 GCA_011620555.1 Anaerolineaceae bacterium
CTCTCGACCTTCTCAATGCCATTGAGACGCGCTCCCAACTGCGCTATGGGCCCATATAAACTTGCTAACTCCAGGCCTTCCGGCGCCCTCAATCCCCCGTAAGGGGGCTGCGTGCGCTTTGGACCCATTCATTAATAATTGTACCCCGTGCCCTCTTGTGCTGCGGGGCACCAAGTGGACCTGGAGGGACTCGAACCCTCGACCTCCTCAGTGCGATTGAGGCGCGCTCCCAGCTGCGCTACAGGCCCCTTTTTTTAGGGTGATGAAGATTTTACCTGAGGGGAGGCAGACTGTCAAGACAGGGACACCCCATTCTCTCCCGCGCAATATTCGAGCGTAAACCTCTCAAGGCAAAGTGTCATGGCAAAGTTTCCTAAATTCTTCTGATAATGTATAATTTGGTTGATCAATCTATTTTTTCTCGTTTCAGTCCATTGAGGAATGGATTACTTAGCGGCAAAGAGGTTTGAAAACCATTTCATCTTGCCAAAAGTCATTGTAATTCAAAATAAATGCCTTTGTGATTGTTATGGTACCCGTTGAAAATACGGAACTCAGTATTCCCAAAATTTCGCTGTTGGGTATGGGGGCATTCCTTTTGATACAGAGTTCTATAGCCTTCATCCATAGGCGAGCAGGCAGGGTCAACTCTTGCAATGGCGAGTGGACACTCCGGGACAGCCTTGTTTTGCCCCTGATCGGCTTAATTCCCCCCAGCAGATGAAAAAGATTGATTTTGAAAACTATATAGTCTCAGCCAACTTGCAGTGACGCTTTTTAAGGAGGAAATGATATGAGCAGAGACGAAGTAATTCAAGTAAAAGACCTCAAGAAGAATTATGGCCCTATTGAAGCCGTCAAAGGAATCAGTTTTTCCATCCGAGAAGGGGAATTCTTTTCTCTGCTTGGACCCAACGGCAGTGGAAAGACCACCACGATCAGCATGATCTGCACAATCCTCAGCATAGATGCGGGCAGTGTGGCGATCTACGGTCACCGAGTTGGTCAGGCGGATAAAATAATTCGGAAGATGCTGGGGGTGGTTTTTCAAAATAACCGACTGGATTCCGTGCTCACTGTCCGAGAGAATCTTGAGATCCGCGGTAGGCTTTATGGCCTGACCAAAGCAACGCTGGAAAGGCGGATCGCGGAGTTACTCACTATTACCGGCGCTGAAGGTCTGGTCGATAGAAGGTATGGCACGCTTTCCGGAGGGGAGAAGCGGAAAATTGATATCGCTAGAGCCTTGGTCCATTCGCCCAAAATTTTGCTCTTAGACGAACCCACCACCGGGTTGGACCCGGAAAGTCGAAGTAAGATATGGGAAATGATCACCAATCTGCGAAATGAAGAAAATGTCACAATTCTCCTAACCACGCACTACCTAGAGGAAACTAACGAGTCGGACCATGTGGTAATGCTCAATGAGGGTCGTGTGCAAGTCTCCGGCAAACCGAGCGAGATCAAAGACCGCTACAGCCATAACTTCCTCATCATCCATACCAATTTTAAGGAAGAATTGGAGGCTAGTCTCGAGCGTCAAAACAGGCCTTACAAATATCAGGAAGGTAAATTCCTCATCCCCCTGAAAAACACAAAAGAGTCTATCCCGATTATCAATGAATGTCAGGGGTTGATTGAATCTTACGAAGTCAAACAAGGCACTATGGACGACGCATTCATGAGTATTTTAAGGGAGGACTAAAAGAGATGCTAACCCTTGTTCAGCGCAATTTGAAGCTATTCTTTAAAGATAAAACCGTCGTAATGTTCTCGCTTTTGAGTACACTGATTGTATTGGGATTGTATATACTCTTTCTGGGGCGGGTAACTTTTGAAGAGTTGGCGGGCTTCCCCGGCGTGAATCTTTTGACAGGGTCCTGGGTAATGTCCGGCATTTTGGCGATACTCCCCGTCAACGCTTCCCTGGGGTCTCTCTCTGCTATGTTAGTGGATAGAGAAAAGGGGACCTACCAGGACCTCATCATGACTCCGCTTTCCAGATTGCAGATCATCGGCGGTTATGTCTTAAGCACTCTCCTGATCACACTGCTCCTTTCAATAATTGTCCTACTCACTACTGAAATCTATCTCGTTTCTCTGGGTGGGGCGCTGCTTTCTTTGAGCGCCCTGGTGGATATCTTGTTTAAAATCATCCTCAATACTCTCATTGCCACCTTGATCCTATTCTGCATTTCGCTTTTCTTCAAAAACTTAAACACCTACTCATTGTTTAATTCCATCTTGGGAACGTTGATCGGTTTTCTAACCGGCACCCTGATCCCAATAGGAGAGTTATCAAGTGTTTTCCAAATAGTTGTGAAGATTTTCCCCTTTACGCATTCGGCATCCCTGTTCCGGAAAATATTGATGGATGGGCCTATAAAAACGGTGTTCGCTGGGGCAAGTACAGCAACGATTCAAAACTTCAGGCAAACGATGGGTATAGATATTTTGTTCAATGGCAATCTCGTCACAGATTCGCTAGGTATCTTCTACCTGCTGCTTTGGGGCGCGATTTGTTTGCTCATTGCCTTAGTGCGCTTGAGACAAAAACCTTAGTCACGAATGCAAAAGTCAATATTTCTCGCACGTTGCAGTAACTAAACTGAGTTTTAGGGGTTAAACATTTAGATGAATACCATATTTGAACTTATTTTCGCTTGCGTCCTGGCCTACCTGATCGGCTCGATCCCCTTTGGCTATCTGGCGGCCAAGGTTCGGGGCGTTAATATCCGTGAGATGGGCAGCGGGAATATTGGCGCAACCAATATCGCCCGGACTTTGGGCTGGAAGCTGGGAGCTGTGGTGGGGGTGTTGGACTTCTTGAAAAGTTTCCTGCCGTCTCTGGCTGCCTTCGCTCTCTTTGACCGAACAGGTTATATCCTGCTGGTGTCCATCATGCCCATTCTGGGTCATATCTTCCCGGTCTGGTTGCACTTCCGGGGCGGAAAGGGTGTCGCTTCGATCTTTGGGCTGCTGGGCGCCTATTTTGGGCTCCCGACCATCTTGGGCTTCCTGGTGGTCTGGTTCCTGGTTGTCTGGCAAATCCGCCTGATGAGTTTGGTGAACCTGGTGGTGGCTTTGATGATCCCAGTTGCTTTCTGGCTGAAGTATGCGCAGGTTTCGTTTATCCTTTTTGGGGTGCTGCTCGGGTCGATTATTTGGCTCACCCATCGGGACAACATCAAACGCTTACTGGCTGGCCAAGAGAACAAGATCTCCCTTTAGCTTCTTCTGACTTTAAAAATAAGACGCTCAGACTTTGATGGCTGAGCGCCTTTGCTCTTAATAATACTTCCTGTCGTTAGGTTTTTACCCAAAGACGTCCCCCGCCGCCAGCCATGTAATTCCGGTAGGCCAGGCGGGTTTCTTCAGCGTTGCGCCAAAAGCCGCCGATCTGGGAGGGGTAACAGAGCACTGCGTCCTGCCAGGCGGCCAGGGAGTCTTCATAGAGGGGCGTCTCGATCTTTTGCAGGTTGCCGGCCTTCAGGATGGCCGCGTTGTAATCCTTCAGGATATAGGGGTAATCCAGATAAAAGGCTGCGGTTTTATGGAATTTCTCGCCTGCTGAGGCGACCAGGTGATGGTCGATATGCCCGCCCAAGCCGATCGGAAGGACCAGCTTGGCCTCCGGGGGGACTTCGCTGGCCAGCAAGGCCGCGACCTTGGATGCCATTTGGGGTTCGGGCGGCAGGCTGAAAAGCTCGTCGTCATTGTGGACGACAGGTTCGCCCGTTTGAGGATGGCGGCGATAGATTGCATCGGGCAGGGCAAAGTGGCGCGGTGCGGCCCCCAACCTTTCACAGGCCGCTTCGTCTTCGGCGCGGCGCATGGCGATCGCTTCTGGCCCCGATTTTCCCCAGGCCGCGTGATTCTCGCGGGCAAAGGCCGAATAGTCTTCATCCGGCGGGTCGCCAGCCAGGATCGTCCAGATGGAGACCTGCTGACCAGCCTGGGTCAGGCTCCAAACCAGCCCGCCGCAGGATAAGACGACGTCGTCCAGATGGGGAGAGATGAAGATCCAGTGGTCAATTTCCATAGCTATATTTTATCAAAAGTCCCAGGCAAGCAAAACTGCCCTGAACCAAGTCCAGGGCAGTCGGATTTCAGGATCGGCGGGTTTTACTCTTCGTTTTCCTCGTCCTCGCGCCGTTTGGCATCAATGACTTCCTGGGCTAGATGCTGCGGGACCATCTCGTAATGGTCGGGTACCATCGTGAAGTAACCCCGGCCGCCGGTCATGGAGCGGAGAGTGGTGGTGTAACGGAGCATCTCGGCCAGAGGCACGTTCGCAATCACGGTGGAACGGCCTTTCTCGGTGTTCATGCCCTGGACGCGGGCCCGGCGGGAGTTCATATCGCCCAGGACGTCGCCCATGTTGCTTTCGGGCACAACTACTTCGACTCGCATGATCGGCTCAAAGAGCACGGGGCCGGCATCCTTGAAGGCCAGTTTGAATGCTTCCCGGCCTGCGATTTCAAAGGCGATTGGTTTGGAGTCCACAGGGTGTTCCTTGCCGTCAAAGACGGACACTTTCACATTGTGGACGGGATAACCGGCGACCACGCCTTCCTTCATCACGCTGCGGATACCCTTTTCAATTGAGGGCAGGTAGTTGTTGGAAATGGCACCGCCGAAGACATCGTTGGAGAATTCAAAATCTTCATCCTGGAGCGGGGAAACCCGCAGATGGACTTCGCCGAACTGGCCGGCGCCGCCGGTCTGTTTCTTGTGGCGGTACATGGCTGCGGCTTCCTTCATGATCCGTTCTTCGTAAGGAACCTTGGGTTCCTGGATCTCCAGACCAAGCTGGAATTTATTCTCGGCCCGGCGGATGGCGACATCAATGTGCTGATCGCCCATGCCCTGCAGGATGGTCTGTCGGGTGGCGCCTTCGTTGTGCCAGGAGAGAGTCATGTCCTCTTCGCAGAGACGGGTCAGGGTGCTGCTCAGTTTAGCCGCGTCCGATTGGGTCTTAGGGAAGACCGCCACCTGGTAGAGCGCGTTGGGGTATTCCGCCACAGGGAGGGTGATGGGGTTGGCGCGGTCGCAGAGCGTATCGCCGGTGGTGGTGACGCTCAGTTTGGCGACCAGGCCAATATCACCGCAATGGAGTATGTTGGTGGGGATGCCTTCCTTGCCCTGAGGGATTTGCATGCCGGCCAAGCGTTCCTCTTCTTCTTTGGCGCTGTTCCAAACCCGTTCGTCGGCGACCATCTTGCCGGAATAGACCCGGAAGAAGGTCTGCTTGCCAACGAAGGGGTCGGCTGTGGTCTTCCAGACGAAAGCGGCCAAGGGGCCGTCGTCTTTGGGTTCCAGGGAGATCTCTTCGCCTTTCCCGTTGAGGGCCGTCTTGGGGCCTACTTCGGCGGGGGAGGGCATCAGGTTGGTGAGGACGTTCAGCAGCGGGTACAGGCCCACTTTGTGAGCGGCGGCGGCCACCAGGACGGGGATGAAGTTGCTCTGCCTGATGGTGTTCTTGAGGCCGCGCATGATCTCCTTATCGGAGAGGTCGCCTTCCTCGAAGTATTTCTCGAGCAGGTCGTCCGCACCTTCAGCGGCGGCTTCAACCAGCGCCAGGTGGGCGGTTTCCGCATCGTCCTTGTATTCGGCGGGGATCTCAACGCCAACGTTCTTGTCGCCTTCAAAGGCTTTCATCGAGAGCAGGTCGATCACGCCCTTGAATTCGGATTTCTCGCCCCAGGGGAGCTGCAGGGGCAGGAGCCGGGTTTCGCTGTGTTGCTGAACGGACTGGAGCGCTTTCTGGAAGTTGGCGTTTTCGCGTTCCATCTTGTTGATCAGGATCATCCTGGGGATGCCGAATTGTTCGCTGTATTGCAGCGCCATTTCAGTGCCCACCTCCAAGCCGGCCACGGAGTCCACCAGGATCAGGGCGCCATCGGCAACCTGCATCGCAGAGATCACCTCGCCGATGAAGTCGGTGTAACCGGGGGTGTCAAAAAAATTGAGCTTCACATTGTTGTGTTCAATGGGCACAACAGAGGTGAACAGTGAAATGCCGCGCCGGATTTCCTCTTCGTCAAAGTCTGAGATGGTGGTCCCATCTTCGACCTGACCGAGGCGGGTGGTGATCCCGGTCAGGTTCGCCAGGGCTTCAACCAGCATCGTTTTTCCGGCGCTGCTATGCGAGGCCAGGACAATATTTCGGATCGATTCAGTCGTATACTCTTTCATCTAATAAACCTTCCTTGCTCCTTGGAATAGACGCACATGATAACGGCATGCAATTTTCAATTCTATGACAATCAAAGTTAAATGTCAAAGCAGTACACCGGCAGCCTTCATTAAATCAGGGAGATTTGCTGGGTACCGCCTTCGGCTCCTTACGCGCAAATTATTATAACAGGATTGGGCGCTTTGCCGCCCCTGAGTCGCAAAAAGTCCGGCCAGAATTGAACACCAGGCCGGACTTTTTGTGGGTTGATGGTATTGGTTCGCTCAGGCGACGTGCAGTTCGTTCACCTTGCGGAAGTGATACCCGTAGATGCTGAAGGTGATCGCCAGGGGAAACTTGCTGGGGCAGTGGAAGAGAGTCCAGAAGAACAGCCGCCAGTATTCCTGCCGCTCTTCACTTTTGATCCCGATCTCAAAGATCGAGCGGAACAGAGCGGCAACCTCCTGCCACTGCAAGGTGACGGTGTGGCGCTGGGGTTGGTATTCTTTCAGGAAGGTCCGCACCCGGCTATAAAATCCTTTTGCGGAGTAAATTGAATCGAGGATTTTTCGGTAGCCATTTTGGAGGAGCTTAGCATCCATCACGGGTGTGATGTTCGATTCACCATCCACATTGTCCCCCGAATAGGCATGGCTGATCCGTCCTTCGCGCAGCATCCGCTGATAGAGCTGGGTGCCGACCGGGGCCTGCAGCAGGCCCACCATCGCGGTGACGATGCCGCTCTTTTGGATGAAGTCAATCATCCGGTCGAAGATGGTGTCGTCGTCGCTGTCGAAGCCGACAATGAAGCCGCCCATCACTTGCAGGCCCATCTGTTGGAGTTTTTTGACGGAGGAGACCATGTCCCGGTTGCGGTTCTGGCTTTTGGAGCATTCCGCCAGAGCGACGTCGTCGGGCGTTTCGATCCCAACGAACACCTGGGTGAAACCGGCTTTGACCATCAACTCGATTAACGTGTCGTCATCGGCCAGGTTGACGGAGGCTTCTGTGGTGAACAGGCAGCCTTTTTTGCCCTTGCGCCATTCGATCAGCGCGGGGAGGACTTCTTCTTTCAGGATTCGCTTGTTGCCAATGAAATTGTCATCCACAATGAAGATGCCGCGCCGCCAGCCGAGGGCGTAGATTTTGTCCAGTTCGGCGATCAGTTGGGCGGTGGATTTGAGCCGCATGCGGTGACCCAGCAGGGAGGTCACATTGCAGAAATCGCAGTTGAAGGGGCAGCCGCGGGAGAACTGCAGGCTAAGCGAGTCATAGTGGCGCAGGTTGATCAGCTCCCAAAGCGGCACCGGCGTCTTGGTGATGTCGGCATACTCATCGGTTTGGTAAAGGTGCTGCGGTTTGCCCCGCCCCAGGTCGGAAAGGAACATCGGCAGGGTGATCTCGGCTTCGTTCAGGATCAGGTGGTCCACCTCGGGGAAGGCTTCCGGCTCGGTGGTGAAAAGCGGCCCGCCGGCGACCAGAACCTTGCCGGCTTCTTTGACCTGCTGGATGACCTCCACCACGGAACTTCGCTGGACGGTCATCGCGCTGAGCAGGACCATATCCGCCCAGTCCAGGTCACTCTTTTTCAACCGGCTGACGTTCATATCCACCAGCCGCTTCTCCCAGGTGGCCGGCAGCATGGCTCCCACCGTCACCAGGCCCAGAGGCGGCGAGGATGATTTCTTATGGACGAATTTCAGGGCATGTTTGAAGCTCCAAAAGGTATCGGGAAATTCGGGGTAGATCAGCAGGATGTTCATACTTCGGGTCCTTCTTCATTTGTTGGTTCCTCGATGCTGTTCTCGGGTTCGGGGTCTGGTTCTGTTTCTGTTTCAGGTTCAGGCTCCGGCTCGGCTTTGGCGGCGTTGGGTTTGGGGTCTTTCTTGTCTTTGTTGGGGTTGGTTTTTTCTTTGGGACGACGTTTCTTTTTGTTCTTATCATCCTCCGGTTCTTCGCTGACGGGGTTCAGGCCCATCAGAGCTTTGCGGTCCAGCAGGTTCACTTTTTGATACATCTCTGCCATTTCCTCTGCGGTGTAAGGCAGGTGACTGTCCAGCCACCAGTAGATCGTTGACAGCAGGGAGCTTGCAAAATGACTGGCGATGAAGTCGGTGGGGAGGACCGGTTGGGCGCCCTGCTCCTCAATTTCCTGCTGGATGATGCCGGCGATATTCCCGGCCACGCTTTGCCGCAGCTGGTTGGCGGCGGTGATGCCGCCGCTGCCAATGATCAGGATCCGGTAGAGATCATAATGGTCCGCGGCAAAATCAAAAAGCCGGGTGAGGGCTTTGGTATCGTCCATCCGCCATTGGGCTTGAGAGATCTGGGGAACCTGCTCCATGAAGTCGGCGATGAACTGTTCCATCACGTCCAGCAGAAGCTCATCCTTGTCCTTGAAGTGCAGATAAAAGGTGGCCCGTCCCAGGTTGGCTTTTTCGGTGATGTCCTGAATGGAGATGGCGTCATAGCCTTCTTCCAGGATCAGGCTCATCATGGCATCCCTCAAGAGTTTGCGCGTCCGCTGGACCCGGCGATCTAATTTTCTGGCCATCGTGATATTCCTTTGCGTAATAATGACAAAATTAATTAGAGTGTTTAATAATAGACAGATGTATATTATTGTATCCGGTGTTATTATATGCCATCTCGATGCGGTGTCAATGGTTTCGGGCGCGCTCAGAGGCAATTTTTAAGATTTTGGGCTGCGGGGGAAGGAGCACTGAGAGGCGGGTTGGACCGGCGGGGAGGGCGGTTTGCGCAATTGACGTATAATTAACGCCCGCGACATTTTTAACCCTGAGAGGAACGCTTAGATATGGTCACCCGGCCGATCCACAACCCACTCGAAGACCTCACGATCACATCCCGCATCCTGGGCCTGAACATCACGGCCGCCAAGACGATTGCCGTCTATGGCGATATGAATGGTTTGATCTACGAGCGGCTCCAGATGGAGACCCCCGCAGACCGGCCTTTCCTGGAGGGCTTTGATGCGGTCTGCGCGCTGGCGGATAAACTGATCAAGATCTGCCGCGCCCAGGGCCTGCCCAGCCCGGAGGTGATCTCACTGGCCGCGAGCGGACCGGTGGACTTACTCAAAGGGGAACTGGTCAACCCGCCCGATCTGCCCACCTGGGAGGGCGCGCAGCTCAAGGGGCGGCTCACGGTCCGCTATAACCTGCCAGTCTTTGTGGAGAACCGCAGTCAGGCGGCTGCCCTGGCCGAATCCGCTTTTGGCGCGGGGGCTGGTCTGGAGAATCTGGTTTTCGTGGATCTGGAACCGGTGGTCGCGGTTGGGCTGATTTTGGACGGCCGGGTTTACCACGGCGCGGATGACAGGGCCGGCGAAATCGGGCGGATGCAGATGGCCGAGGAAGGCCCGTCCGGCCTGGCCGCCCCGGGTTCGCTGACGGGCTTTGCCAGCGGCCTGGGCATGGCCGAACTGGCGCAGCTGCGCTATCCCGGCCGCTGGCCGGAACCGCCCGCGCCCTATGACCTTGTCCAGGCGGTGCGCAATGGGGAAGAAGAAGCTCTGGCCGTTGTTGCCGAAGCGGGCGGCTATCTCGGCAACGCTTTGGTCTGGCTGGTGAACCTGCTGGACCCCGATCTGATCGTTTTCGGCCACCCTGGCGACGTCTTGGGGGAGGCGCTGCTCAACCCGCTGCGGGCGTCTTTGGAATCCGGCCTGCGGGGGCAGAAAGCGCTCCCGCGCCTGGCGGGATCAAAGCTGGGATCAAAGCTGGATGATGTCGCCGCGCTGATGGGGGTGGTCAACAGCTTCCGCCACCAGAGCGATTGAGTTTTTTGGTCATTTTGACGGGAAATTTTACGAAAAGATTGAAAATCAATCGCAATTAATTATATAATTGCTTTAAAGTCAATAACCCTACAGAAAATTCTATGAATATGATATTCTCCTCCCGCGACCGCCTGCTGGCCGCCCTGAACTGTGAAACCCCAGATCATTCCCCCTGC
Source organism: Anaerolineaceae bacterium (assembly GCA_011620555.1). Lineage (GTDB taxonomy): Bacteria > Chloroflexota > Anaerolineae > Anaerolineales > Anaerolineaceae > Brevifilum. The sequence continues at coordinate 10,157 of WOYY01000030.1, forward strand.
AGCTTTATGATCTTTGGCGCCCTCCACCAGGGGTCGGCTTCCTATCTCGATTTCATCAAACGCCAGCTGGACCTGGGCCTGGATGCCTTTGTGGAGCTGCCCGTCCGGCCGCCCCAGGTTCGCAATGACCATTATAACCTGCATGGCCTGCCTGTGTCCTATCATCCCGAGGTCTGGGTGGAGGAGAGCGTCACCCAATATACCGACGAGCCCGACCCGCTGTTGCGGAAGATCTATCACACCCCGGCTGGGGACCTCACCGCTGAGGTGCGTCAGACAGCGGATTGGCGCTGGGGGGACCATGTCCCTTTTCTGGATGATTACCTGATCCCGCGATCCAAGAAGTTCCTTGTGGAGGGGCCTCAGGACCTGGCGGCGTTCTAGTATCTGCTGGTTCCGCCCAGCGCGGCCGAGGTTGCGGCCTTTCAAAGCGAATCTGCGCCTTATCAGAAGTTTGCCCACGAGCAGAGTTTGCTGGTGACCGGCGGCTGGGGGGTCGGCGCGGATATGATCGGCTGGGTGCATGGCCTGAACACGCTGGTCTATGACATTTATGACCATCCCGCTTTCATCCGCGACCTGCTGGGCATGATCGCCGATTGGAACCGATCCCGGATGCGGGTGGTTCTGGAGGCGGGGGTGGACCTCTATATCAAGCGCGCCTGGTATGAAAATGTGGATTTCTTTACACCCGCGAACTGGCGGAAACTGATCCTGCCGGAACTCCAAAAGGATGCCGAACTGGCCCACCAGGCCGGAGCGAAATTTGGCTACATCATCACCGCCCGGGCGATGCCCCTGCTGGACCTGATTGCGGAAGCTGGGATGGACGTGCTGATTGGAGTTGACCCGGAGGCCTTTGACCTGCCGCAGGCGAAGGAAAAGCTGAAAGGCCGGGTCTGCCTTTGGGGCGGGGTGAACGGGCACCTGACGGTGGAACACGGGGATGCTGCGGCCGTTGCCGAAGAGGTTCGGACCGCGCTGGAGGCTTTAGGGCCGGATGGCTTTATCCTTTCGCCGGTGGATAACGTCCGCGAGGATACGCCTTTGGCCTTTGAGAATGTGAAGACGCTGATCCGCACCTGGCAGGAGATGACCGGCCAGACAAATGAATAATTGCTGGTGAACGGCCACGCCGTGGCCGCTGAGTGAGGCTGCTCCGCTCCCTGGGGCAGCCTCTTATTTTTAGGGGGGGAGGGAACAATTTCCTTCAGTCCTTACCCGTGTTAGAATCAGGGTCATGCCAAACCAAGCCTCCAAGACCCAGCCGATCGGCATCTTTGACTCCGGCGTGGGCGGTCTTTCCGTCCTGCGGTCGATCCGGCGTGAGCTGCCCGGGGAAGCCCTGATCTACCTGGGCGACCAGGCGCATGTGCCCTATGGTTCCCGACCCAGGGAGCAGGTCCGCGCCTATGCCTTCGCGATCACGGAGTTCCTGCTGGCGCAGGGCGCCAAGCTGATCGTGGTGGCCTGCAACACGGCCTCGGCGGTGGCACTGCATGACCTGCGCGAGGCCTTCCCGCAGGTGCCTTTTGTGGGGATGGAACCGGCGGTCAAGCCCGCCGCGGAGACGACCCACACTGGCAAGGTCGGTGTGCTGGCGACCCCGACGACCTTTGCGGGCGAGCTTTATGCCTCGGTGGTCGAGCGCTTTGCCAAAGACGTGCAGATCTTCCAGAGCGCCTGCCCCGGCCTGGTGGAACGGATCGAAGCGGGCGATCTGACTGGCCCCGCCACCCGGCAGATCCTGGAAGATGCCCTGCGGCCGATGCTGGCGGAGGGGATTGATACCGTGGTGATGGGCTGCACCCACTATCCCTTTGTGATCCCGCTGATCGAGACGATCACCGGCCCCGGCGTGCGCACGATTGACCCTGCCCCGGCGATTGCCCGGCAGACCCGGCGGCTGCTGGAAGGGCGCGATCTTTTGAACGCCAACCCCGGGAAGGGCAAGCAGCGTTTCTACACCAGCGGCAGCCTGATCTCCTTTTCAAAGCTCCTGCCCGTTTTGCTCGATGAGACCGGCCCCGCCTCCGGTGTCGCCTGGCTGGATGATTCCGAATTGATGTTGAGAGTGGTCTAATCCTCGCGGATGATCGTTGTGTTGCCCACCCCGTTGGGTCGGGCATCAATGATCTCTTCCCCCCGAACCAAATACCCCTGATAGCGTTTTTCACCGGCCACCACCTGCCAGCCGCCGATGACCATCGGCAGCGGCCCAGCGACCGGCAGCCATTCCCCGTTGAACTTGCGGGTGAGGTGGAGGTGCGTGCCGGTGGCCGTGCCGCCCTCACAGGAGGGATGCCCTATGGGGTCGTCCTGCTCCAGCCAGGTGCCCAGGGGGACCCGGCCCTGCTCCGCCATGTGCAGGTAGATCAGCACCCAGCCGGTCCCCTCATCCCCATCGCCATCCAGGTCAAGCGCCACCACGCCCCGGTCCGACCGGACAACCAGCCCAGCCGCCGCGGCCGTGGCCCAGCGGGTGGAGGAGGCGCAGTGCGCTTCACCCGTGATCGGCGCGAAGTCGATTGCGCCCTGAGGCGAACCGGTGAGCCAAGCGTTGTGCGGGCCGCCCGTCAGGGTCCAGCCCTCGCCCGGCGCAAAGGGCAGCACGACGTCAGGCTGCTGGGTGGCGGGCAGCAGGTAAGGTTCCACGGCTGCGGCCCTCACCCAGGGATCGCCAAACCAGCTTTCATAGAGCGCCAGGAAACCATCAGGACTTGTCAGGGCGTCTTCCACCCCGGACGGGGTGTAGAGCGTGCCAAAGAGCCGCAGCAGGGCGGCCGTCCCCGCGTTCAGGGCGGGGTCCAGGCGGCCGGATTCGCCGCCGGCGTAGCTGAGGTCCAGCAGGCTGGCATCCCGCCAGCCATAGAAGCCCTGTGAGAGCAGCTTGGCCGTGATCAGCAGTTCCTTGTAGAGGCCGGTATCCGCCCCCGCGCCAAAGCCGAGCGGGTAGGGGTCACGGGCTGCCCCTTCCGGGGCGCCGCTCACCCAGCCCGAGCGGAACTCAAGGAAGGCCAGCAGCAAACGCGGGTTGAGGCTGGTCTCGATCGCGACGGTCTGGAGGATCTCCGGGCCGGTCAGGGTGACTTCCCGCACGTCTTCGGTGTAGATGGTCAGATAGCCGCCCATTTCTTGAGCGAAGGCGATGGCATCGAAATCGCCCACGGCTGGCCCATAGATGACGGCTGAATCCGGCAGCAGGCGGGCCGCGGGGAGCGTATCCGCCAGCACATCCGGGAGCCAAAGGGTCAGCCCCGGCATGAGCAGGCCGCTCTGCGGCAGACTGGGCTGGTCGGTGCGGATTTCGCTGGCCGCCACGCCAAAGCGCAGGGCGAGCGTGGGCAGGCTGTCGCCCTGCTGGGTGATATAGGCGCGGTACCCTGCCGGGATGCTGGCCGGGGGCGCAGGCTCTGCTGGATTGGGGGTCGGGTCGGGCGTGAGCGCCAGTCCATCAGGGTTGAGGATCCCGGCGATCTCGGTTTGGCGCTGGCTGGAGGTGAAGGGGTTGCTGGTTTCGGATTGGGGGAGGTTGCAGCCAGCCAGCGTGGCAACCAGAATCACAAGGACGAGGCTGCGCAGCCTGCCGGCAAGGGATGGGTTTGGGTTGGGTTTGCGCTTAAGGTGCATGGGATGAAAGGTGGCTATCTTAGCGGTAGAACAGGGGAAAAATGTATTCGTTCCATTGTTTGATGTAGATCACCAGAGCAAAATCCTGATCGGTGCCATCCCCCAGGTTGGGGACGCCGTCGCCTGCGATCTGAGCGGCTGTGACGGTGAAGGTCACCGCTGGAGCAGTTTGGGCGGATAAGAAGATGCCCTCGGTGTTGTTTTTGCCATCCGGTGTCCCCGTGGTGGTGGACTGGCCGTCGGCGCCGAAGTTGTTGCCGAGATAAGTGCTTGAATCAATTGTCAATATCAGGTCCAGATCGTTAACCCAAGCAGGGGTCGTATCTCCGCTGGGTGTTCCGGGCGCATCGGTCCAGACCAGCATGGAGCGGATGCTGTAAAGGGGTTCCAAATTCTCAAGGGTGTAGCTCCAGGTGTCGCCCGTGTCATCCAAAAGGACTTCCTGATCGAAATAGAGAACAGTTGTATTCGAACTTGGCTTGACCACCGCCTCCGTATTGAGCCTGCCCCAGCCCTGTTGGGAATCGAAGGGGTGCCCCATGATGAAACCATTCGCATCGCGATGCCCGGCCAGGTCATGCGCCACGGGCAGGAAGGCGGCTTTGACCAGCGCGGGGCTGGGATCGTCGCCATAGAGGTCGCGGTATTTTTCATAGAACAGCGCCACCGAGCCGGTCACCTGGGGGGAGGCCATGCTGGTCCCGCATTTGAGTTCCCACCCGCCGCCGGGGTAGGTGGTGGAGTCGACCTCGCAGCCGGGCGCGACCAGATGGGGAATGGTCCGGCCATCCAGCGCCGGTCCGTGCGCCGAAACATACGCCAGGTCATTGATATTGGTCATCTGCTCGCCATTGGCATATTGCAGGTAGGTTGCTCCGATGGTGAAGATGTTTTTGGCCTCGTCGGGCGTGCCCTGGGTGGAGGTTTCTCCGTAACCATTCATGATTGAAAGAATGTAAGAAAGGGGCTGGTCGCCGGAAGCCATGGGGTCGGTATCGCGCACGCCGATATCGACCAGGCGGGTGTCCTCATCATAGCCCACGGGATTTTCTGACGGCCCCCAGCTGTTGCCGGAAACCACCGCCCCGTTGCGGACGGATTCGGTCATCAGGGTGAGCATCCCATTGGCAGCCAGATAGGTGGGGTTATAGACCTGTTCCACCAGCCACGCGCCGGGCGCCATGCCCAGGCCGCGCAGGAAGCCGTTGGCATCCCGCGCGCCGCTGGCGCCGTCGCCGGCCATGAGGCCCGCGGTGTGGGTGCCGTGTTCGCTGGCCTTGCTGCCGCCGCAGGTGGGGCCTGTGCAGGTAAGGATTATTCGGTTGACCAGGTCCGGGTGGGTCTGATCGATGCCGCTGTCCACGTTGGCGATGATCACGCCCTCGCCGGAAAGCCCGACGCTGGCCAACCAGTTCAGGTAGCCGGGGAAAGCGAGGCTGCCCCCACCCACATTATTGACATTGATCTGATTGCTCACCTCGCCGCGGTCGCCGCCATCCAGGGGCACGGGCTGGACAGCGTAGGTACCGGCGAGCCGGGCGACGGCGCTCAGTTGGCTGCCGGGAATCAGGACGGTCGCCAGGTCGAAGCTGGGGTCGGATTCGGCGTCGGCGCTCAGGACCTGCCCGCCGATGGCCTCAATGGACGTGAGGGTCGCTTCCAGACCAGCCTGGGGCAGGATCACCACCCGCACCAAGAGGGGGTCCGGCCCCAGGGTGGCGTTCTTTGGCGAGAGGGCAAAGGCCGGGAGATACTCGCCCGCCCAGCGCACGGTATCCTGGGTTTGGGCGCGCGCGAGCGAATCCAGGCTGCCCCAGACGAGGTAGGTGTAGGGATGGATATATTGGATGATTTCCAGGCCGGCGCGCTCGAGATCGTCCAGCCAGGCGTCCTTGGTCGGCCCGTGGAACTGCACGAGCAGCGGCCCCGCGCTGCCGGCTGCGCGGGTCTTGGCCTCGCGGTCCAGCTCGAAAGCGGGGAAGCCCGCCAGCGGGTCAAAGGACTGCCCGCCCAGGGAGAGCGTGTAGGGATTCTCGATGGTCTGGTAGCTGGCCCCGGAGGCATCCAGGTCCGCCAGACCGGCGGGGTCCAGCACCACCCAGAGGAAGCTGCCGTAGTCAATCACCCGGGCAGACTGACCCGCCAGTTGGCTGGCGGCTGAATAAGCGGCCCGTTCGGCGGCCGCATCGCCGGTCACCGGGATGCGCACGACCACCTCGCCGGCCGAGGATTCAGCCGGGGTGGGCGCGGCGGCGGCCAGCGTAAAAAAGAGCAGGCCCAGAATGATCCCGTGCAAGCATTTTGACGACATTCAATCTCCGGTGGATAGGATTCCAACTGGTTAATCATACATGCACAAAGGGGAGGATGCAATATCCCCCCGAATTGGTCCGGGGGAGCAAAAGTCCGTTGGTTTGGGATGATTTTGGTTCATGGGGCGGGCGGAGTGTGCCGATCATTCAGCGGTTAGGCGCTCTTCGATCTGGCCCCATTCGGTCATCAGGCCTTCCATTTTTTGCTGCAGGCTCATATATTCCTCACCCAGCCGCAGAACCTCGTCCGGGTCGTCGGGCGGCGTTTCCAGCCGGGCTGAGACCGCCGCCTGCTGAGCTTCCAGGCTTTGCAGGTCGGTTTCGATCTCGGCCAGACGGCTTTGGAGCTTCTTGCGCTCGTATTTTGAGAGGGTTTTGCTGGCTTTGGGTTTGTTTTCCTTAGGGCTGGGCTGATTGGTTTCCAGGGCTGGGCTGATTTTCTCCGCTGCGGCCTGTTCCTCCTGTTTTTTGAGCTTGTAGGCTTTGAACTGGGTGTAGGACCCTTGATAGACCTGCATCCGCTGGCCCTGGGGTTCCACCTCCCAGATCTGGGTGGCGAGGGAGTCGATCAGGTAGCGGTCGTGCGAGACCAACAGGATCGTCCCCGGGAAAGCCGAAAGCACGGACTCGAGCACTTCCTGGGTCGGGAGGTCCAGGTGGTTGGTCGGTTCGTCCAGGAGCAGCAGGTTGGCAGACGAAAGCGAGAGCTTGGCCAGCGCCAGGCGGCCGCGTTCGCCGCCTGAGAGCGTGCTGACCTTGCGGAAGACGTCGTCCCCGGTGAAGAGGAACTTCGCCAGGAAGTTGCGCACTTCGGCCGGGAGCAGCTGGGGCGCGGCGGCATTGATCTCCTGCATCAGGGACTGATTGGGGTTGAGGCCCTCATGGGCCTGGGCAAAATAGCCGATCTCCAGACTGGCGCCCAACTGGGTGGAGCCGGCATAGGGCGGGATCTGTTCGAGGATGGTCTTGAGGAAGGTGGTCTTGCCAGCGCCATTGGGGCCGATGATGGCCGCGCATTCCTGGCGCATCAGCACCAGGTCCGGGCAGTCAAAGAGCGGCCGGCCTTCATCGTGGTAACCGACCTGCAGACTGTGGGTGCGCAGCACCAGGTCGCCGGAGCGGCCCTTGGTGTTCAGGTTGATGTGCATCCGGCGGGGTTCGTTGGGGGGCGGCGCCAGGCGGGCGTCTTCCAGCAGACGTTCCAGCCGCCGCTGGCGGCCTTTGGCCTGGTTGGTGTTTTGGCCGGCGATATTGCGCCGGATGAATTCCTGTTCCTTTTCAATGAAGGCATTTTGCGCTTCATATTCCGCCAGGCGGCGGGCATAGCGCTCTTCCCGCTGGCTGAGGTAGGCGGTGTAATTGCCGCGGTAGACCTCGAGGGAGGGCGTCATTTCCCACACCGTCTGGGCCACCTGGTCGAGGAAGTAGCGGTCATGCGAGACGACCACCAGCGCGCCGTCCCAATCTTTGAGGAAGGATTCCAGCCATTCCACCGCCTGGATATCGAGGTGGTTGGTCGGCTCGTCCAGCATCAGCAGGTCCGGGCTTTTCAGCAGGAGTTGGGCCAGCAGGGCGCGGGTGCGCTGGCCGCCGGAGAGCTGCCGGAGGGGGCGGTGATAGTCCTTTTCGTCAAAGCCCAGGCCGGTGAGGGTCTGCTTGATCTGCACTTCATAGGTATAGCCGCCACCGCGCTCGAAAGCCTGTTCCAGCGCGCCATAGCGGGCAACAGCCTGCTCGGCCTGGTCGGGATCGGCCATCGCGGCCATGGTGTTTTCCAGTTCAGCCTGCATCCCGATCAAGTCCGCAAAAGGGGGCAGGCAGGAATCCCAAAGGGTGCCTTCTTCCACAAGGGTCGCTTCCTGCGGCAGGTAGCCGATGGTCAGGTCTTTGGCATGTTGGATGGTGCCGCTGGAAGGGGCGTCTTCACCGATCAGGATTCGCAAGAGGGTCGTCTTGCCGACTCCGTTGGCGCCCACGATCGCGATCCGGGCGCGCTGGGGAATCGAAAGCGAGAGACCTTCGAAGATATCATCCGGCCCGAAGGATTTGGAGAGGTTGTTGGCGGTGAGCAGTGACATGCTGGAAAGTATACCATTTGGGATCGCTGGGAAGGATTATGAAATTGTCATTATGAAATTGTCATTAATTAAAATTTAGAGGGTCTGAAAAGAGAGGCGTTAATTAATCTGAATAGATAGAGAACTGTACCATTTTAATTAAATATGAAGTTCGACATAAAAGTTTTATCCTAGCAAGCTGTGTCTGAGAATTGGTCTTAACCATATTGTGTTGAATTATGGAGTTATTTGTGTAAAACTATTTATCATTTCATCGACAGTTTGAAAACGATCTCTTGGGTTTTCTTGTATTGAACGTTCAATGAATGGTTTAAATGAATTGTTTATTCGTGAGAGAGCTTGTTCTGCAAAAAGTGGGGGATCTCCTCCTTCAATCATGTGTAATAATGTTTTTCCTAAAGAATAAATATCAGCTCTGTGATCCACATTTGCAGCTGAAGTCATCTGTTCTGGCGCAGTGTAAGCATAAGTTCCTAATTGGTCGTCAGTAGCCGTTAGGATAATAGTGGATAAATTGTCTCCGAGGTTTTTGCCCAGTCCAAAATCCCCAATCATTATTTTGTCATTCTTAAAGAGAAGAATATTTTGTGGTTTTAAATCACGGTGAATTATGTTTTGATGATGTGCATATTGCATTCCAAATAATACCTGAATGTATATGTCGTAGATCCGTTGATGGTCGCCCGGTAATTCATCTATTATATCTGCTATACTTGCAAGTGCTAAAGGTGTTGCAAACCATGGGCAGGTTTTTGATGATAAATCATAATCAAGAAGTGGAAGTATGTTCGGATGTTTCAATTGAGACATAATCGATACCTCTCGTTCGAATCGTAATAAATCTTCTCTTCTTGTTCCTATATTTGATTGAAATGTTTTTATAGCAACGTTTTCTGCTCTTTGTTTGTGAAATGCTTCAGAAACGACTCCATAAGAACCGGTACCGATAATCCGAAATCTTTTAAATGGTTCGTTTCCAAATAGCGATTTAAAGAATTCGATTTCTTCCCATGCAAAGTTTTTATATAGCTTTGCTTCAGGATTACTTTGAAATTTCCCATGGCTCCACCTGATTTCAGAATGAAATTCAGCAAAAAAAGATTTTCCTTTCTTTCGATTTTTGTAATCCACTATAAACTGGACTCGACTTTGGTTTCGTTTGAGTTCAGGCTCAGCAACAATATTTGTGATTACCCAATCTTTTTTCCATTCAGTAGTTTCAGGTATTATCACTGCAAAAGCTAAATTTTTGTCAATTCCTCCTAAGATATAGTCCACCGCACTCATTCGAAAGAAATTTCGAGCAATCTGTTCAAGTACTGCATTTCGTGACAAGCCCTGTAACGAAGTGGTTATATTTTGATTAAAAATGTTGGCCGACTTTTTGGCGACTTGATGACA
>WOYY01000012.1 GCA_011620555.1 Anaerolineaceae bacterium
CCTGCAACCATTGGATTAGAAGTCCAGTGCTCTGTCCAATTGAGCTACAGGGGCAGAATTGAAGCTGAAATTATAACTTACTTTACGATCGGTCTGATCCCTTCATACACCCGGATTCCCGAAAAGGTCCGCAAAATCGTCTCCGGCGGTCGGTCCAGGATCGCCCCCAGCTCCTTGGCATTGAGCGGCTTGTTTCCATTGGAAAGAAAAACTCGGAAGACTGAATCGACCAGGGCCATTTTTTCCGTCAGGAAACCCTCCTGCTGCGCGCAGTGGGAGATCAGGACATGCTGAAGACCATCCACCTGGGTGACCTCGGCTGTATCCGGGTCCACCCAGTCAATCGTCTCATCGTTGCTCAGGTTTTCGAAGGCTTTTTGATGTTCATCGCAGAGAAAACTGCGCAGATAGACGCGCCAATCGCGATCATGGTTCTTCCACCAATCAAAGTCAATTTTGAAAGGGGTATCTATGGTGGGTTTAATGAGGCTGCTTCGGTTCGAATCCATACTTTCCTTTCGTTATGACTGCTCACTTAACCGGTAGTACAGATCGCCAACAGGGGCAAACTCTGGGCTGGATGCCAGCAGACTGAAAACAGCGCCGGGAGGACAGCGATAAATGCAGTTCATCGCGGCGTAGAGTTCCACGGCGTGGACCTGGCCCTGGGGGTTGAGCTTGGCTAGTTCCTGCATGGTTTCCATCATCACCTTCTTCATGGGCTTCTGGTTCGTAGACCGCCTTTTCCAGAGTTCATCAAGGCTATCGGTGGTAGGAATCGCAATGGCCATCCGTTCGTTGAAGTTCGCGGTGATGTTTTGCTTGAGCATTGCGAAGACAATCCCGCCATCCGCGCCCATCAGCAGGGTGCGGATCCATTCCCGATTGGTCCGTTTTCGCTCAGCCTCAATCAACACTTCGCCCGGCCCCTTGCCGGGTTTGATATGGATGATGCTGCCGGGGATCAGTTCCTTGGCTTCAAACCATTCTCTCAAGCCATAAATATAGTTATGGGGGCGGACGACCCAGGCGGAGATCTCTTCGCCTTCTTCGTCAATCAGGGTGAACTTGACCCGCGGGGTCTCGAGCGCCGTGGGGAAGAAGGGGCGGGTGTAGGCTGTTAATGGCAGGGTGCCCACCCGCCAATGGGGATAATTCAGGGTAACCGTCACCTGGTTACCTTTCTCACGCCGCATGTATTTCGGATCAGGGATCGTCAGTTCATCATCAAGCCGCTGCTCGGCGATCAACATATCCTCATCCAGCGCAGACCGGTCGTAATCAACGTTTGTATAGTTCAGTTGGAGGGGCTTTTCACGGACATACTCCGGTTCAAGCCGGTTGAGGAACCATTTGACGATCCCGCGCGGCCCAACCTCATCAAAGCGGGGGTCTTCCTGCAATGCGTAATTCATTGAGAACTTGACCAGCTCAAGCGGGTCGTCGGTTTCAACGTCAATCTGCTCGAGCAGGTCTTCCACCGGCAGGGGGCCGCCGCTGTACATATCCAGCACAGCTTCGGCCAGGTTCAGGTGCCCGATATTGAATTCAATCAACAGAGATTTGGGGAACCAGTTGCCGCCGATCCGCACCAGGTCCTTGTTCTCATCAAGTTTGGCTTCGAGTTTTGCGTTGATCTCATCGCCATAGGCATCAATCACATCCTCAGCGGAAGTGCTGCTGCCATCTTCGTCTGAGAACAGAGCCTGGTTGAGTTTATGGTCGGCTAAATTGGCTGCAAATTGCCGGCTTTCACCGGTCTCGAGGGCAACGGTCAGCACCTGCAGACCTGCCAGTTGAGGATTGCTCCCCTCACGGACCTCGGTCACCTCACCGCTGGCCCAGTTCAGCGCCGGGAATTGGACCTTAGCGCCCACAGCATAGGTTTTTTCGGGCAGATAGATATCCCCGTTCTTCTGCTGTTTTTCCTTCAAGTTCTTTTTCTCAATGCGGATGCGTTCTTGGATCAGAGCTGAAGCCAGATCAATTGAAGGCAGGGGTTTTTCTTTTTCAAGCAGGTAGGTGTAAAGATATTCAATATCTTGTTGGCTGATTTCCAGAGATTGCCAGTAGGAATCGCTCAACTCAATGTCAACAAATGCCATAGACTCGCCTCAAATAATTTGGTTCTCTTAAATTATAACCCAACAGCGAATAAGGATTATACCTTAATGTACCCGAATAATTACGAACCCGCATTGAGACTGGCCGCGGGTTGTTGGTATAATCAATCGCAAGCTGAATATTGGAGCCTACGCACTATCGGAGGGATAGCGTGTGAAACCAAAATTTATCCGGTCCCGGTTAAAGAGCTTTAAGCATGCCTTTGGAGGCTGGTGGTATGTCATCCGCACTCAGCAAAATGCCTGGATCCACGCCCTGGCTACGGTTATGGTCGTTGTGGTTGCCATCTGGCTGCAAATGGAAATGCAGGATTGGGCTTTGATAGTCCTGGCGATCGCCATGGTTTGGACGGCTGAATTCCTGAACACTTCTCTGGAAGTCGTGGTGGACCTCGCCAGCCCGGACTTGCATCCCCTGGCGAAGGTCGGCAAGGATGTCGGCGCAGCCAGTGTCCTGATTGCGGCACTCAGCGCGGCCATTATTGGCATACTGATCCTGGGGGCGCCTTTTGTTGAAAAGGTCAAAGCCCTTTTGCTCCTGCTGGGAGATTAAAAAAGCGTCCATAAATATAATAAAAAGGGTCTAAAAATATATAAAACTCTAACATTTATAGGGGATATTTATGTTATACTGCACTCATAAAGTTTCTAAGGAGATTAAGAATGATCAAAGAACCGATCCATGTAACCGATGCAGCGTTTGAACAAACTGTATTGGAATCGTCTTTACCCGTCATCGTTGATTTTTGGGCCCCCTGGTGCGGTCCCTGCAAAATGGTTGCCCCTATCCTCGATAAAGTTGCTGACGAATATGCCGGCAAGCTTGTCGTCGCCAAAGTCAACACCGACGAAAATGCCGAATGGGCGATGAAATATGGCGTTCAGGGCATTCCAACCATGCTGCTGGTCTATGGTGGCAAGATCGTCAATCGCCAGGTCGGGGCGCTCCCCGAACCGATGCTTCGCGAGATCATCAACCAATTTATGGATGTGGTCAAAGAGCACCAGGGCGATAACTGATCACAGCCTGAGACAATGAAAAAGCACTCTGCGAAAAAAGAGTGCTTTTTTTTATTAATTTTTCAGCATCAATCTTCGACCCGCACAATATCTGCGCCGAGCTTTGCCAGCTTCTGATCCACTTCCTGGTAGCCGCGGTCAATCTGGCTGACGTTGCGGAGCACGCTTTTGCCCTGGGCGGAGAGCGCAGCCAAAACCAGCGCCATCCCGGCCCGAATGTCCGGGCTTTCGAGGTATTCCGCATTCAGGGGCGTGGGTCCCTGGACGATGCAGCGGTGGGGGTCGCAGAGGACGATCTGCGCGCCCATCCCGACCAGTTTGTCCGTGAAATACATCCGAGAGGGGTACATCCAATCGTGGAAGAGGATGCTACCTTTCGATTGGGTGGCGAGCACAATTGCAATGCTCATCAGGTCGGTGGGGAAGGACGGCCAGGGCATCACAGAGATCTCAGGGATCGCGTTGCCCAGATCAGGCTCAATCTCAAGCACCTGTTCGGATGGGACAATGATGTCGCCGCCGGAGCATTCCCAGGTCACACCCAGACGGTTCATGACGAGGTGGATCATATCCAAATGCTCGACCCCGGCCTCCCGAATCCGGATGGACCCGCCGGTGACGACCGCTGCGCCAATGTAACTCACGACTTCCAGGTAATCCGGTCCGATCGTGAATTCGGCGCCATGCAGCCTGTCCACGCCGGTGATATGCAGGGTGTTTGAGCCGATATTTTCAATTTTGGCGCCCATCAGGTTGAGCAGCTGGCAGAGTTCCTGGACATGCGGTTCGCTGGCCGCATTCCGCAGGATGCTCTCGCCCTTGGCCATGACGCAGGCCATGATGGCGTTTTCCGTCCCGGTCACAGAGGCTTCATCCATCAGGATGTCCGCGCCGGTCAGCTGACTGCTCTTGAAATGGAAATGGTTGTTGGTATAGTGCGTCTCGACGCCCAGGCCGGCGAAGGCCAGGATGTGGGTGTCCACCCGGCGCCGGCCGATCACATCCCCTCCGGGAGGGGGCAGGAGGAACTCGCCGACCCGGCTGATCAGCGGCCCGGCCAGCAGGATCGACGCTCGGATGCGCCGGCAGATCATCGGGTCCAGGTTGGCGGGGTGAATATCGCTGGCATCCAAACGTAAAGTGGCCTTGTCCAGATAGTCAATTTTGACATTGAGGCTTTCCAGCAGTCTGACCATCGCTTTCACGTCGAGAATATCCGGGACGTTGTGCAGGGTCACCGGCTCGTCCGTGAGCAGACAGGCGGCCATCAGGGGGAGAGCTGCGTTCTTATTGCCCGAAGGTGTGATTTCTCCACTGAGCGGAAGCCCCCCATTGATGATAAATTTTTCCATGCCTTCTCCAAGTTCAGGGTTAAATTCGAATCTCGAGGATTTTTATCGCGCTAAATAAGCCTAACGAACGGGTTGATCCAAATGAAGTTTATCACAACCGTTCTCGGAATGCTCCGCTTTCAGGTTAAGATGCGCTTTATTTTTATCAGCTGTGATAACGTTGGATATTCTCCTCAAATTTCTGCTTCAAATATCGGGCAACTTCCCCAAACTTGCCGGGGTCCTCCCACATCCGCTCGGGAAAGAGCAGTTCGCTGGGAATCCCTGGGATATTATCCGGGACCATCAAGCCAAAGACGGAATCCTGGTGGTAAGCGGCTGGCGAGCCGGAGAGCGCCCAGGATACCATCCGGCGGGTGTGCGGCAGGGGCATCCGGTAGCCGCTGTTATAATCGCCGCCGGTCCAGCCCGTGTTCACCAGCCAGACCCGGCAGCCATGTTGGTGCACTTTCCGCTGGAGCATCTGGGCATAGATGCTCGGCTTGAGGGGCAGGAAGGGTTCCGCAAAGCAAGTGGAGAAAGTGGCCTGAGGCTGCTTACCGAGGCCGCGCTCCGTCCCGGCGACCTTCGAGGTGTAGCCTGAGAGGAAGTAGTAGACGATCTCATGCTCATTCAGCAGCGCGATGGGCGGGAGGACGCCAAAAGCATCGGCCGTCAGGAAGAAAATGTTTTTGGGGTGGCCAGCCATGCCGGAATCCAGCCGATTCTCAATGCGGGTGAGAGGATAGGCGGAGCGGGTGTTTTCCGTGATGGACCCGTCATCAAAATCCGCTTGGTGGGTTTGCGGGTCGAGGATCACATTTTCCAGGACAGTCCCAAAATGATTGCTTGCATCCCAGATCATCGGCTCCAGTTCGGGGTTGAGCCGGATGGTCTTGGCGTAGCAGCCGCCTTCAAAATTGAAGACCCCATTTTCGCCCCAGCCGTGCTCATCGTCCCCGATCAAGGCCCTTTCCGGCGTGGAGGAAAGGGTGGTTTTCCCGGTGCCGGAAAGACCAAAATAGAGCGCCACATCGCCGCCCGCGCCAACATTGGCGGAGCAATGCATTGGCAGGACATCGGAATCCGGCAAAATGCCGTTCATGACCGTGAAGGCTGACTTTTTGATTTCGCCGGCATATTTTGTTCCGGCGATCAGGATCACCTGGGCCGCCAGGTCCAGGTATACCGCCGCGGGGGACTGGGAGGGTTGGAATTCCGGGGGCAGCTGCAGGCCTGAAGCGGCTAAGATCGTGATCTCCGGGGGCGTGGCATGGGCGAGGCCAGGACGGATGAACAAGTTTTCCGCCACCAGCGCCTGCCAGGCGTATTCCGTCACCAGGCGGACCTTCTTCTGGAACTGAGGGTCCGCGCCGATCAAACAATCGACGACAAAGAGCGCCTGGTCAGAAAGATGGCGCGCTATCCGGCCTTGCAGGGCATCAAATTGGCTGCGGGTTACCGGTTGATTGATCGCTCCCCACCAAATATCAGTGCGATTTGCATCGGCAAGCAGGTATTTGTCTTTGGGCGAGCGGCCGGTGTAGGGCGCGGTGATGACCGCCAGCGCGCCTTCCGAGGAAAGTTCACCTTCGCCGTTCCTAACAGCCGCCATGACGAGCGCTGCCCGGTCTGGATTGTAAATGATCGGTTTTTCAGAGTGAATACAGTGTGCATCAAGCCAATGGGTGAGTGCTTGATCCATAAAAAGGATTTCCTCCTGAGAGTTGGGGTGAGTTTAAGGAGATTTTCGTATCGTATTGCCTATTCCCCAGCGTTGAGTCCGGCAAACCAATACCAGATCACATCCCTGGCTCGCTTGCCCGCGATAGACGAGGAGCCATCCATCACAGAGACAACTGGATTATAACCCCGGATGCTGATGCCAGACACCCAGTCCTGATCCGCAATGATGGGGAGGAGGGCGTTGTAGATGCTGACCTGGAGATCCAGGTCAACGGTTGATTGGGAGATTTCTGAGGCGAGGAAAACGCCATCATTGGAGCAGGCTTCATCGATCAGCAGACAGCCCTTAACAGCATCGGCCGTTGAGGGATAGCCCAAGGCGATGATGATGGGCTTTCCGGTGGTTTCATGGATGGGATAGATTTGCGCGTTCAGAACCTCCCAAAAGTTTGCCGCGATGCGGTCGGAGGTGGGGAAGTCCGGGTCTGCCAGCGGCGCATCCACCGTAACATAGATCGCGTCAAACAGGGCGATGAATCCCGGCAGGGGGTCTACTGAAACCTGAGCATTGGTGGCCCAGACCAAGTCGCCGGCAAAGATTTCACGCACTTCACCGATCAGAGAAACCCACTCATCATCCATGGCCGCGGGGACATCCGAGACGCTGCCATCGAGGAAATAGCCGCCGGAGAAGGCCGGCAGAACGGCCTTGCCGCCCAGCACCAGCTGTTCCACTCCGGCATCCGCGGCCACCCGCGCATAATTCAGGATAAAGGTTTGATAGGAAGCAAACCAGTCCTCCCACCACTGCGCAGAGCGGTCCCCAGCCGTCCAGAATTTGACCAGCGCATCGGTCGGCCCAACCTGGGGGAACAGGCTGACGGATAAGCCCTGCGCCTTGCTGGCGGCGATCAGATTGGATAGGGCATAAGTGAAGGGCGTTTCTACCCATTCGGGCTGAAGCTCCCCGTCCGAGCCCAGGAACCATTGAGGCGCAAATTGAATGGCATTTGCGCCAATTTCAGCGATTTCGCTGATGGCGATCGGCGCGTAAACCTGCCAGGTCGGGTCCATTTCCGGGGAGAGTTCGATCTGGGTCAGGTAAGCGCTGTCCTTCGGGGGAACATTGGCCGCCACGACTTCCACAGGGCCATCCGCCGGATGCCAGTTTGCCCACTCTGCAAGGGTGAGCTGGATGGTCTGAACGGTCTCACTGGGCTGGAAACTCGCCTCAGTCGCCAAAGCTTCAGCGTTCAAAGCCTGCTGGCAATCTTCATTGCGGCAGAACCGATAGGAAACAGGCACCGTCCGGTCGAGGGGTGAAAAGAGGATAAAGAGGTACTTCCCATCTCCCAAGGGCCAAAGCGGGAGGGGGTTGGTCCATTCCCGGGCCTTGAACTGGATGAATTTCTCATCCCCGTTGCCCCCTTCGGGCGGGATGGAGATTTCAAATGTGATCGCGGCAGCATCAGCGGAACGCCATCCGGCGATGCTGAGGTCCAGGGTCAGGTCATGGTCGGGGACGATCAGCTGCCGGAGCTTCCAGCCGCCGCCCTCGGCGGCCTGCTCGGCATTCCAGTAACCATCTCCCAGAGTGAATTTGTAGCGCAGATCCAACCCGGCATAGAGATCCAGGGTGAGGCTGAAGGTGTTATCCGCTTGCGCCACCAGGAGGGGCAGCTGCTTGGGGTCAAGGCTCATGCCGCCATTCAGGTCAGCAAAAGTGTTCCCCAGTTGAACGATGTTTCCGGCCAGGTAGATCGGGATGCCCAGAGCGTCGTTGGGCGGGGTCACATTGAAGGTGACCGCCACGGTTTCTCTGGGCGTGAGGGCGACCTTGACCGGTGTTGTCTCGCCGGCCACCACCGAAGCGCCTTGCTGAAAAGTATTGTAAGCGCCATCCAGCGCATAGATGACCACGTTATGGACGCCCGGGAAGATCTCGGGCAGGGAGAAGCGGCCGTTCGCATCCGTAAAGGTCAGGTTGCCGGCTGCGCTCACCAGCATATCCGCCAGGGGCAGCCCTGTGGCCGACGAAGTGATCTGCCCTGTGAGGACGCCCGTCTCGCCCTGAAGCGGGCTGTCCTGCCAGAACTGGAGGTGATCCACAACGGTGGTATTTGCTTCCGCTGCGAGCATCCGGTAACGGACTTCATCCGTTTGGGGCGTGGCTTCGGGGACCATCCCTGCCCCAATTTTGACATAGCGGTATTTAAGCACCGAACCCTGGGGAAAGTCCAGGGTGATCGTGTGTTCGCTCTCGGAGGTTTGGATCAGGTCGTATTGCCGGGTGTTATAGGGCAAGCCGGTCACTTCATCAACGAGTTCCAAAACGACTCGTTCGCCAGCGCCCAGGGCCGTGGGAATGGTTAAATTGAATTGAATAGCGACATTGGGAGGTGTGTGTTGATCTTCTGTGAGAGCGGGGGGAGTGTTCGTTGACTCGCTTGCCAAGGGCAGGGAGCAAGCGCTGAAGAGCATCACCAGAAGGGCCATGCCAGCCAGCAGCCTCAACCCAGTTTCAAAGTGCGATTTGGAATTACTCGTCTTCCTGATCACGAAGAATTTCCATACTGACTTTGATCTCATCAAGGTTATCGATAAAGCCGCCCAGCACGCCATTGATGAAGCGCGCCGTCCCATCCGAGCCATAGACTTTGGCCAGCTCCACAGCCTCATTGATGGCGACTTTGACTGGGGTCTGCTCATATACGGCGATTTCCCAGAGGGCAATCCGGAGCAGGTTGCGGTCAATGACAGCTACCTGGTCCAGCGGCCAATCCGGCGCAAAATCAGCGATGAATTCATCCAAAGTCTGCTGGTACTCAACCACGCCTGACACAATCTGGCTGATGAAATCCTTCAAACCATCATCCATGGTCAGACGGGAAAAATGCTCAGCAAGGACCACCCCAGGCTGGTGCCCGCAGAGATCGACTTCGTAAAGTACCTGTAAGGCTATACTCCGGGCTTTGGTGCGTGTTTTCATTGTTAAAAGTTCTTCTTATCGATTGACGGGACTAAGCGTTAAAATCAATATCCATCACGTGGATGGTGACGCCGCCGACTTCCATACCGACCATTTCGGATATGGCACGGGAAACCCTGGATTGAATTTCGCGGCTGACATCTCTGACATTGTAATTGCTCATCAGGGCCACAAAGATTTCCACAAAGGCCTGATTATTCCGGATTGCCACTTTGACGCCCTTGAGTTCATCTTTGCTTAAGAGCTTTTCCAGGCTACCGCGATAGCAGGCCATCCGGCTGACGCCCTGAACGCTCAGGGTGGTCAGGCGGGCAATCTTGTGCAATACTTCAGGCGAGACGGTGATATTTCCGACTTCTTTTTCCATCGCTAGAGGTTCCATTAATTCACTCTCCGGGCCAGCTGCTTCTCATGAAATGGATTGGCTCCATTATAAATCAGATTATTCTTTCGGTAAGCGGCCTGATATCCACAACACCATCAGGATCAGGTCGTCGCGCTCGTATTTGGCGTCAGGGTTCGCTTTGGCAAAGTCCTTTTCCAGCTTGTCAAAGCTCAGCTTCTCAGGAAAGTCCGGCGTGAATCCTGCGTCCTCGGCATATTCTCGTTCCGTTGCCAGATTCTCAAATTTCTTTTCTTCCAGCCAGGCTTTGACATCCGCAGCCAGCGCCTCATGGGTTTTGGCCCAGATGCTCAGGACATACGGCACAACTTCGTCTTTCTCTTCAAAGGCTTTGGCCAGAGCGTTGACCTGCAGAGGGAGGGGCGCCCGGGAGGGGTCCCGAAAGCCGAGAATGGTGACATATTTGCGCAGGAAGCGGGTGAACTCGATCTGCTGGTCTTTGGATAATTTCTTGTAGTCCGTCAAAACGTCCATCAGGACCGATTCCAGATAGTCCTGGTTGATATAAACGTTGATCGCTTTGAATGGAACTGTCTCAATCGTGGACATGGTGTACCTCCGGTGTGTTCTTGAATTATTCGCTTCTGAAATTTCATCAGACATAATTCAGTCGTGATTTGATTATACTCAATCCTGGGATTGCAGGCGAAAAATAATAGAGGCTTTGAACAAGCCTCTATTATTTGGTTTTATAAAATATTGATTTGAATCCTAGGTGTGATGAGATAAAAAGGGATGGATGGAGAATTAAAATTCTTCGTCCTCCTCTTCATCATCAAGCTCAAGCCCGAGGAGATCTTCGTCTTCCTCATCAACCCAAAGTTCTTCATCGTCTTCATCCCCTTCTATATCGTCCCACTCATCGACTTCTTCTTGTTCATCCCAGTCTTCCAGGTCGACTTCGTCGTTGGGCTGATAGGTTTTGCAGCCGTTATCCGGATCCAGTTCAATGGCCGCTGCACTACAGTATTTACCGTCCAGAAACAGACAATCCAGATAATGACAATAAATTCGAGGCATTCTCTCCTCCTAAAATAAAAACGGCGAGTTCTTGGGTGCGATTTTACACTATGAATTTTGTTTCGTAAAGACTACATGGGCGCAAATTGCAGCCAGATTATAACAGAATTTTCAACCCGGACGGCGCCGTTTCGCTTCGAAAATATTGGGCAGACTTTCCAACCTCGTCAGGATCCGGCTCAACTGGGGAATGCCCTGGACTCCCAAGACCAATTTGATCACGGCGAGGTGCTGGTTCATCTTCATGGACATATCAATCACATTGACATTCTCATCCGTGAGCACATTGGAAATATCCGACATCAGGCCCTGACGGTCGTAGGCCTTGATCTGCACGGGGACGGTGAAAGTCTTGCCGGGCTGCCCCCAGGAGACTTTGACCAGACGCTCTTTCTCCGTCACACGCAGGATATTGGGACAATCCTGCCGGTGGATGGTCGCTCCCCGGCCGCGGGTGATGTATCCGATGATCTCATCGCCGGGCATCGGGTTGCAGCACTTTGCCATAGTTGTAGCGATGCCTTTCAGACCCATCACGGTAACGGCATCTGACGGCGCTGTCGCTACTGGGGCTTCAACCAGATCGAATTTAAATTCTTCCTGGAGTTCTTCTTCTTCCGCTTCTGCGATCTTGTTGATCACCCGGCCAACGCCGATATCCCCACAGCCGATCGCCACATAGAGGTCGTCAATGGTTTTGACATTCAGATCCACTAGAAACTCGGCCAGTTCAACGTTCTTCAAACCCAGGCGTTTGAATTCCTTTTCAAGCATCATCCGGCCCTGTGTCAGGTTGGATTCCCTATCCTGCCGCTTGAACCATTGTTTGATCTTCGCTTTTGCCCGGCTGGTGCGCACCAGCCCAAGGTTGGGGTTGAGCCAGTCCCGGGAGGGGCCGCCGCGCTTGGCGGTCAGCACTTCCACCTGGTTGCCGGTTTCGAGGACGTAGTCCAGCGAAACAAGCTTGCCGTTGACCTTCGCCCCGCGGCAGCGGTTGCCGATCTCGGTGTGGACGTGGTAGGCAAAGTCGATGGGGGTGGAGCCGGCTGGCAGGTCGATGATATCGCCCTGGGGAGTCAGGACATAGACCCGGTCTTTGAAGACATCAGATTTCCAGCCTTCAACCAGATCATCGGCATCTTCGCCTTCCTGCTGGAGGTTGAGCAGGCTGCGCAGCCAGCTGATCTTCTGTTCATAGGACTGCTTGATATTGGCCTGGTTCTCCTTATAGCGCCAATGCGCAGCAATGCCATATTCCGCCCGCTCGTGCATTTCTTCGGTCCGGATCTGGACTTCAAGCGGCTTATTGTCATCGAAAATGACCGCCGTATGCAGGGATTGATAGTTGTTGTCCTTCCGGGCGGCGATGTAGTCATCAAACTCCCCGGGGATGGGACGCCATTTCATGTGGACCACGCCCAGAGCGCGGTAACAGGTGGCGATATCCTTGACGATCAGCCGCACCCCGCGCAGGTCCATCAGCATTTCGAAAGGTTTTTCCTTTCGGATCATTTTGTTATAAATGGAATAGATGTGTTTCGGCCGGCCGGAGATCCGGGCCTCGATGCCTTCAGCTTGAAGTTCCTCCTGAAGCCGGCTCACAATCTCCTGGATCTGGCGTTCACGGTCTGCGCGGCGATTGGCGAGCTTCTCAGCGATTTCCTTGTATTCCTTGGGAGCAACATAACGAAAGGCCAGGTCTTCCAGTTCCCATTTGATCTGCCAGATTCCGAGCCGGTTGGCCAGGGGGGCGAAGATATCGAGGGTCTCCTGCGCGATCCGTTTTTGGTTCTCCTCGCTGGAATAGGAAAGCGTGCGCATGTTGTGAAGCCGATCCGCGAGCTTGATCAGCACGACGCGGATATCATCGCTCATTGCCAGGAAGGTCTTGCGGAGCACCTCGGCGATATCATCTTCCCGGATTTTCTTATGGGGGGCTGCGTGGGCCTTGGCTGCCTCATCTTCGCTGTGGTGATCGCCCCGCAAAAGGTTCGGCAGCTTGGTCAACTTGGTGACGCCATCCACCAGGTTGGCGATCTCCGGATTAAATTCTTTGCGGATGTCATCGAGCGTGGCGGGCGTGTCTTCCACCACGTCATGCAGCAAACCGGCGACGACCAGTTCCGGGGGAACGGTCATTTCCGCCAGGATCGCGGCGACAGAAGCGCAGTGAGTGATGTACGGCAGACCGGAAGCCAGGGTCTGCCCCTGGTGGGCCTTCTCCGCGAACTCGTACGCCTTTTTGATCTGCTCGATATCTATCGCAGAATAATCTTCAGGAAGTTTTTCTAACAGGTTTTCCAGTTGCATCGCGTTTCTTCTTTCATCGCGGTCGTTTTTATTCAGACACCAGCCCCGATTTTATAAGGTTTTTGAGGTCCAGGCCAGGCTGATAGTGCAGGGCCTGGATGCCCAGTTCCTGAGCGCTTTCCACATTCCGGATGAAATCATCCACGAAAAGGATTTCGTCATAGCGAACGCCGAGGGTATCTCGCAAGGTGCGGTAGATCGCCGGGTCAGGCTTGCGGATTCCCAGCTCCGAAGAGATCAGGATCTGATCCACCGTCTCACCCTGAACCATGCCGTAACGCTGGATAAAGCCCTCTCGGGCGCCCTCCCAGGCATTTGAAAGGATCCCGGTGAGATAATCCGGCCGGAGTGAGCAGAGGTAGTCAAAGGCCGCCCGGTCAAAAACATCGCCTGACCAGAATAGCTCAATGAACTCTGCCAGGGCCTCATCCGTTAAATTCAGTTTTTCCTGAACAGATTTCCAGGCTGCTTCTGACTGGACCTGACCGACCGTGGAGGCCGCGGCCGCTTCGGAATCGAAAACCAGCCAATCAACGGTGCCAGCGGGAAGCTGGTACCGCTCTTCAAGCAAACGGCGTCCGGAACGATCTTCAGTTCGTATCAGGACGCCGCCTATATCCAGGACTACGGCCTTGATCATTTACTTTAATACCTCAACGGAATCAAAGGAACGTGAATAGGATAATTTTTCCAGAATGATTTTATCCTGATTGTCTAGATGATTCAATACCAAAGCCGTGAGAAGCTGGCCGACGCCGGGGCCAAGCATGAAGCCCTGGCCGCACATCCCGGTCGCCAGAAGATAACCCTCCAGGCCGGGCACTTCCCCCAGAATAGGCGAGCCGTCTGGCGTCATGGGGTAGGTGCCCCGCCACACCCGGCGGACCCGGATGTGCTGCAGGACCGGCATCAGTTCCAGGAGCCGGCGGGACGCCCGGGGCAGGAAATCGCTGGACGCGATCGTGTGGGTTCCCAGGATGGGCGGGTCGGGCGTCATGCAGAAGATGATCTTGCCCGTGGGGTGCTGATAAAAGTAGAAATTGGTCGAACCCGGACGGGCGCGCATATCCACGACCATGGGGTGGAAGAGGCGCTGGACCGGTTCAGTGATTGCGGCTTCGTGTGAATCGGGTTCAACCGGGATATCCACGCCGGCCAGCTGCGAAATGGGCCGGGCCCAGCCGCCCGCGGCGTTGATGATCGTGGAGGCGGAATACCTGCCCCTGTCCGTCACAACGCCGGTCAAACGGTCGCCGTGCTTGATGAAACCGGTGACCGCTTCATTGAAGTGAAAAACTGCCCCGGCCTCCACAGCTCGCAAATGGAAGGCAAAGGCGGACTTGAGCGGTGATGCGCTGCCATCTTCGGGGGAGAAGGTCCCACCCCGCAGCCCTGCCGGATTCAGCTGGGGCAGGATCTCCAGCATGACGGCCCTTTCAAGCCAGGAGATATTTAATCCGTGTTCAACCTGCCAGGCTGTGAGGTCTTTCAGGGATTGGACATGCTCATCCGTATAGGCGACAAAGGAATAGCCGCCCTGACGCCATTCAAGATCATCGCCGTGCCGGGCCTGCCAGTTGGCAAAGACCGCCAGACTGCGATTGCCCAAATGGATCTTCGCTGGATCGGAATGCGTGGCGCGGATGCCGCCGATCGCGTGTTTATTGGAGGCCTGACCCACGCTGGGCAGCTGTTCGATGACCAAGACGCTCAAGCCGGCTCTGGCCATGAAATAAGCGGTTGGGACGCCGACTGACCCGGCGCCGATGATGATCACATCAAAATTGGACTGGGGGGAGGTCATTTTTCGCTGCCCTCCTGCGCCTTCCCGGCCAGGATGGAAAGGGGAGTCTCCACAAACACCGGCCTGACGGGCGGATCGGTGACCGCCTCGAGGGGGACTCCTTCCTCCCGGAAGATCTTCTTGATCAGCGAGAGACAGGTCTTACCGCCGCAGGCGCCCATGGTGGCCTTGGTCTCAGCCTTGATCTGGTTGATGTCCCGGACGCCAGCCCTAACCAAAGCTCTGATCTCATCCGCGGAGATGTGTTCGCAGCGGCAGACGATGTTCTCCTGAGGCGTTTCTCCGAGGAAATGGTCGCTCTCCGCTGCGGATGGTTCCCAGGCCGAGATAATCTGAATGCCGGCGGCATGGGTCGCCAATTCCGCCGGGACTTTGACCCGGACAATGAGCGTTCTGGAGAACTCTCGCAGGCTGCGGACACGGTCCACAGGGAAGCGGCCCAGAACCTGCCCGTCCACGTCCGTCACCGGGACCCGGTCGCCAACCTGGATGAGGTCCGGGGAGAATTCCAGCGGGATTGACACAAAAGGTTCAGCCTGGTTTCGGCGGAAATCCACCAGCGTGATCGCCAGCCCCGGGCAAACTGCCACACAGCGTTCACAGGCGATGCAGTTCTTATCATCCAGCTCGCAGAATTCCGGCAGATGGCGGATGTCCTGGGGGTCAATCCGGATCAGGTCTTTGGGGCAGACCGACGCGCAGGGATCACAGGGGATCTCCTGCCGGCAGTGCATGATAGGAAAAGCCTTGCCGGACCGGAGACCTTCATCCAGCCCCAGAACATCGCCGGGTCTGGACTTGAGGATTGATTCAAAGGTCAGCCAATCCTTGGGGGTTTCGGGAGTGTCCCAGCCAAGATGGCGGGCTATTTCCCGTCCTTTGATCTTGCCGGAGAACATCGCGGCGGAAGCCTCGGCGATCTCAGCGGCATCGCCGGCGGCGTAGACTGGCAGCCCGACTTCCTGGGCCTTGAAGAGAAATTCATCCACGGGGTTCAGGCCGACTGCGATCAGCACACAGTCACAGGCCACCTCGCTCTCGGTCCCTGGAATGGGCTTGAAACGCTCATCCACTTTGGCGATGACGACGCTGCTGACATGGTCTTTGCCCTTAGCTTCCAGGATGGTGTGGGAGGTCAGGATCGGCACGTTGAACCGGGCGAGCTTATCCTCGTGGACCTTGTACCCACCGCACTGGGGCATTGCCTCCATCAAACCGACGACGTTGATCCCAGCCTGGAGGGCGTGATAACCGGCGATCAGCCCGACATTCCCGCCGCCCACGATGAAAAGGTCTTTGGCCGGGCGGACGAGGTCGCGGTTGACCAGCGTTTGGAAAGCGCCAGCGCCGTAGATGCCCGGCAAGGTGTTACCTTTGAAGGGCAGGCTCCGCTCCCGCGCGCCGGTTGCCACGAGCAGGACCTGGGGCCGCACCGTAAGATACCGGTCCTCATTGGCGTCCCATAAGCCGACGACCTGATCTTCGTAAAGCGCAACCGCGGTCGTATTGAGCCCGACTTCAACCGAGGGGTATTGGGTGAGTTCGTCAGCCAATTTCCCGGCGATATCAATCCCGCGGGTGCCAGCGTGGACAGCATGGCTTGAACCAAAGAAGCGGTGGGTCTGCAAAACGAGTTTCCCGCCCAACCTGGATTTATCATCGACCAGCAGGGTCTGAACCCCCAGTTGACCCAGTTCCAGGGCTGCTGAGAGGCCGGCGGGGCCGCCGCCGATGATCAGGACAGGCACGTCTTTGACTTCCTGAGTGGCTTCGGCGATGAATGAAATGGGATCGGCCGGGAGGCGGGAGATATCCGGCAGGCCATCTGCGGGACAGATGGATGCGGCAGCCCGAACTGGGGTCATGCAGGCTTTGACCGGACGTCCCTCCAGCAGGACAAGGCACTGAGAACACTGCCCATTGGCGCAAAAAAGCCCCAGAGGCGATCCGTCCTTGGGGTGATGGCCGAAAATGTCGATACCGTTGGCAATCAATGCTGAAGCTATCGTTTCGTCTTTTTTTGCTGTCAGTTTTTGGCCTTGCCAGGTGAACTCGAGGGTCTCTTTCTCTGGAATGGGTAGGATGGGGTGAGATTCAATGCGGTTGAGTGGCATAAGAGCGAAAATATCCTTTGGTGATTTGGTGAGTCAGGCTTTCCGAAATCTGCCAACACGGTGAATTGTCAAAGTGGGACGTTTTAGGGTGAGAAGTCCCACCCAATAGTACCATTAATCCCCCTTTCGTTGATGAGGAACTGCTAAGAGGCTTCATCAGAACCCTTCTAAGCGAAATTTAGAATCGATGCCCTATTCCGTTTTCAGCCTAAAATCCAGAAAAAAGTCGGTCGTATTATAGGTCGTGATAATGATCCTTACCATAACCATAGCGGCCGAAACTAATAAACGCCTCTCCTGCCTCTCTGTCAATAGAATTTACTGATTTGACGAATGACAAGCTAAAGAAGGAATATCGTGTCTGAATAGAGAGAAGATATCGTTTGAATACTTTTCTATTGCGCGAGATTGACATCCTGCCCCCTGCCCCGAAATTTAGTCAGCGATCAACTCAAGGATTTTATCCAGCGCCTCCTCAGATGGCACCACGTAATCAGGCATCAGCGGCTCCCCGGATTTAGAGGTATCTACCCGTTGCCAGCTTTTGAATGAAACACTGAATGCAAGGCCTGAGTTTGGCATTTGGAAGAAGAGGCTATCACCATAACCATTGGGCAGATTGCCTGAAGGCGATCCAACAAGAGTCCCCAAATCGTTATCGCTAATCAGCATTGCAAAATCCATCGCGGCGCTGTAGGTAAATGTATCGGTCAGAACGAATAAATTCCCACTGAAGGTCTCAGGTTGCTTTCGATTGTCCACCACAACGTCGTTGTTTTATGGAGATACCAGCCAAATCGAACTGCAAAACCCCACAACTTGTATTGATCGACATCAATATACCGCAGGAATTCATTTGCAACAAGGGAATTTCCGCCCCCATTGCCCCTCAAATCCACCACGACATTCGAAATTTCATACTCGAATACCTCAGCAAAAAAAGCATCCAAGGTGGATTGGTATTCCTCGTTGTAATTACAGCCTCGCAAGGTGAAAATACCGAGATCATTCTCACGATCAATGGCATAATCCACCCAATTTTCATCGTCTGGGCGGTCATATCGAACAACTCTCTTGAGCGGCACAAAGATGTAATGGAAGGTTTGTTCTCCTTCATCCGTTAAAAACGTCATATCCACACCATCGGAGGTGTCCACGCCGCAAAAGGTCAACATTTGTTCAGAGACGATTACCGTGGTCAGAAAGCGGGCCTTCCCATAATAAGGCAACTCGTAGGATGCCATCAAGAGGTATTGATCCAAAAGCTCCTGGGTCGGGATGCCATCAATGGTCAGCGGTGCACCATAGTCCTCCAGTTGTTTGAAGTTGTCAATAAAGAGAGGCGTCTTGGGATTGATCCAGTTCACCCCGGTATGACCGTCGTTGAGCCGCGCCGCTATTCGGCTCGACGCTTGCCACAGTGCGAGGACGGTCACCTGCTCATCAAGTTGACCTAATTCGGTCTGGTATTGCTCTTCTAGGCTTCAACTAACCCAGTCGATCCATCCAGCCAGGCCGGATGCCGACCCTTGAGATGAGTAAAGAAGTATTTCAAATCTTGAACGGTTTTACGCTGAGTCAGAACATGGTCCAAGGGCAAAGACTCGTCAAAATTTTTGACTGTGCCATGGTGCGGATATAGGGTTAGAAAGTAAACGGAGGCAAACAGGATGGCAACAGCCAGAATAATAGCACCTATTCGAAAAGTCTTTTTATGCAGTCTTTTCATGTTTTGTTTCGGTCAGAATTCGGGCTTGCGACGGAGAAAAGTTAAGGCGTAAGCAGATACTCCTGATAAGCGCCAACCCAGGGCTTGCCCATCCGATGCTTATCGGAGACCTTGATCGTGTTAAAATGCCCCATCAAGGCAAGCAATTGACTGGCAATTCCTGCCCAATCTTCAGCTATGAACGCTTTGTTCAAAGCCTTCTCGGCCGGCGTGACCCACATCCAATCCATGCGGTACTTATCCGCCTTGACCCAATAGTCCCGTTTCTCCCAGGCGGCCACGGATTTCTCGATTCCCTCGGCGATCTCACGCAGCGCGAGGATGACGAATGCGATCATATCCTTGGTGTTGTCATCCGGTTCACTCTGGCGCATAAACTCCCGGACTGTTACCACGATGGCCTTGCTGAGTTGGTTCCGCTCTTTACCGGGGGTTGAAGTTTTAATGATCCTGCTCACGTCGTCTCCTGGTGTCAATGATGGGCGTGTGGTTTCACTGGTGCGTAATTATACTCGGTGCGAGCGGGCAGCGCCCAATTCTTCCCGTCATTGACGCTTGAAACTCCCTCACGTATAATTGCACTGCAAATCCCGGGGAAGTGCTGGAATTGGCAGACAGGCGTGACTTAGGATCACGTGCAGCAAT
>WOYY01000069.1 GCA_011620555.1 Anaerolineaceae bacterium
GTATTTTCCTGGTATATTTCGGGATGAATGCCTTCCATAAAATGATGAATAAAAACAAAAACCAGGATTCGGACGAAGAGAAATAATAAAACGCTTATACAAGGCTATTATTTTTATTAAACTGCATCCAGAGTATAATTTCGGGGAAAATTAGATAAAACAGGACGTGAAATGGTCAATTTAATATTAGTTTCGCACAGTAGAAAATTAGCAGACGGGGTTGCCGAGATGGTAAAACAAATGACAGCCTCCGAGTCTGTTAAAATTCTCACCGCGGCAGGCGCAGGCGACGATAACCAGGATTTAGGAACCAACGCCATTGAAATTATGGAAGCCATCGAAGCTGCTTATACAGAGGACGGTGTCCTGATATTGATGGATTTAGGCAGTGCCGTTTTGAGCACGGAGATGGCACTGAATATGATTTCTGATGAAATGAAAACCAATATCAAAGTTTGCCCGGCACCCTTCGTCGAAGGCGCAATTGCAGCCGCTGTCCGGGCTGGGCTTGGGTCTGATTTAAATTCGGTTTATAAAGAAGCGATGCAATCCCTCAAAATGAAAACCGAACAGCTGTCTGACATGATCGACACCCAGGATGAGGAACAGGTGGTTGAGGAGGTCATCACAGAGAGCGATAACAACAAAAATGAGATCACCCTGACTGTTCCCAACAAACAGGGTTTGCACGCCAGACCCGCAGTTCTCTTTGTGAAAACAATCGGCGGATTTGACGCCAATGTCAAAGTAAAAAATCTTACTGAAAACAAAGGCCCGGTTGAAGCCAACAGCCTGATTTCGGTCATGACCATTGCCGCACGCCAGGGGCATCAACTGCACATCAGCGCGGAAGGGAATGAAAAGGATGCCGTGATCGACGCCCTGGTCGATTTGTTTGAACGCAATCTTGAAGACGAAGAATAAAAATAGGAATTAATTTTTTCAGCATTAAATCATCGGAGCGACCCCAGGGGTCGCTCCGGTTGATTATATAAATTGTCCAGCTCACTGATAGATTAGCAGTACTATGTAAACGAAATTTGGTTAGGTAAGATTTAAGGATTTTGCTCAAAAAAATTCTTAAATTTTGAGAAAATAGAATCAAAAATCATAGTCTGTGAGGGCGACGGTTCTAAAACCGTTGCCCTGTTGGTTTAAAAAAAGAACCCCGGAGAGACAGTCCGGGGTTGCAGAGAAAAGATTGTTTGCCCTTATTTTAGCGCATCCAGCCACTTTTGGGCGATCTTGCGGTTGCGGTTTTCCAGGATCTGCATATACTGCACCAGCTTGGCGTCCACGTCCGCCAGGTCCCAGCCCTTGGCATTGATCGTTTCGAGCACGGCCTGCCGGGTTTTCTCGGTCAGCCGGGTCTGGGTGAGGATATCCACCAGGCGCCAGGCGCTGTGGGATTTGCGGATCTCGGCGATGGTCAGCTCTTCCAGCTTGGCGAGCGCGGCGTCCATAATCACACGGCCCTGCTGGGGGTCCTTGCTTTCCACATAGATGCGGTTGATCGGCTCCGTGCCGGAAGCCCGCACCCGCAGCTGGTAGCGCTCGTCGCCTGCGCTGTCCCGCAGCTGCATCTCGGTCACGTCGTAGCGGATGCCGCCCAGGTAGGCCAGGTCCATGCCCGCCACGGTGGGGTGCGGCTCGCTCTGCGGCAGGTCGAGGTAGTAGCTAATGAAGGCTTCCTTGGCCTCCAGCGGGGCGTCCACGTCGGTGCGGCCGGTGTTGGAGGTGGGGTCATCGGGCGAGCTGCCGTAGGACTTCCACAGCCCTTCCATCTTGACCGTATCCTCCCAGATAGCGGAGATCGTGGTCAGCGGGTTTTCCTCGCGGGTGCCAAAAAAGGCCAGCATATCCATGATGAGCAGGTTGGCCCAGGGGCCGTCCTTGTCGGTCACATGGCCGCGGGTGGTCAGCCCGGAGGATTCTTCGCCGCCGATCAGGATTCGGTCGCGCCAGTTTGCCGGCAGCGGTTTTTCGGATTGATAGGCCCGATCGGTGCGGCGGATTTCTTCGATATACTTGATCCCCACCGGCACGAGGAAGGCATTCTTGAGGACCCGGTCTTCCCGGGCACCGATCTCGATGTGATAGAAGGGGTTGCTGACATAGCCAGGCAGCGCACCCTCGGCTGGTTTGTTTTCTTCGTTGCCCTTGATCTTGCCTGCCAGGATCTCGATCAGGGGTGAGCCGGTCTGGGTGGCAATCACCCGGCCGGTCAGCCCGCGCTCGATGCCGAGGTAGCGGATCAACATCGGCAGGATCTGGTTCGGGCGGAAGTAGACGCCGCCCTTATCCACGATGCCGAAGCGGTCCGCGTCAGTGTCCATGCCCATTCCCAGGTCGGCGTCCAGTTCCTTGACCTTGGCCTTGAGGAGGTTGATGAAGGGTTCCTCGGGGTTGGCATAATCCAGCCCCGTCAGGTTAGGGTCGCGCTCGGCGTGGATCACAGTATAGCGGACACCGGCTTCCCCGGCCAGACGGGTGAGGTAACCCCGGCCGGAGCCGTGGAACTCATCAATCACGATCTGCTTGTCGGCGAAGAAGGTCCGGATCCGGTCGAAGTCGATCGGGATGCGGACGTTGCCCTTACCATTCTGTTTGATCCAGCTGACGTAATCATCCAGAGGGTCAAACCCGCGCAGCAGGCCGCGCTGGCGGGCATCGGCCAGGTCGGTGGTCCGGGCGCCGGCATCCACCAGCTGCAGTTCGTTGATGTGCACAGCCAGAAAATCGGTCACATTGGTGGGCGCGGGGTAGCCCAGGCGGGGGTTAAACTTGATCCCCTGCCACTCGGGCGGGTTGTGGCTGGCCGTGCAGATCAGCAGGCCGGCGACTTCCTCCGCGGGGAGGTCATCCGTCAGATAATAGACCAGAGCGGGTGTGGGCGTATCCCGGCTGGCAAAATCCACCTTGAAGCCATTGGCCAGGCAAACCTCGGCGGTCCATTCCGCCACCCGGTCGGCATTGCGGCGGGCGTCATACCCGATCACGATCCGTTTGCCGGCCAGGTTTTCGCCGCCCACAAAGGCGGGCACGTTGTCATCGTTTAGGTAGTCACAGACGGCCTGGACCACCTGCCGGGCGCGCCGCTCGGTGAAGTCCGCGCCCCAGCGGGCGCGCACCCCGGAAGTGCCAAAGCGCAGGTACTTGCGATCGTAGATTGAGCGCAGCAGGCCGAGCGCCTGATGGTCGCCCACCAGACGCGGCTCCTGAGTGCGCAGCCGGAAGCTGTAGAGCCGTTCGTAGATGTTGCTGATCTGGACCACCCTGAAGGGCATCCAGCGGCTGGGGTCAATTTCGTAGTCCATGCTGTCCAGCAGGGGCAGGATTTCGTATACGACTGCTTCCCGCAGACTGTCAAAAACCGGCGTGGCGAGGTATTGCTTTGCCAGGGTGATGGCCTTTTGGCGGAGCTTGCCGGTGGCGGGGATATAGTCCTGGTGGATGCGATCCCAGCGTTTCTGCCCGGCTTCGTCCTTGGGCTTGTATTGTTCCAGGCGGTACTGCGTGCCGGTGGCGATCAGGGTGAGCAGCATGCTAAAGGCTCGGGAGGAATCGCTTGGGTTCTCGGCGATCAGGGTTTGATCCGAGATCACTTTCCGGTCCAGCAGGTCGAGAAAGGCGCTCATCTCAGCGATAGCGGGTTCCCAAGCGGGTTTTTCTTCGGCGACGATCAAAGCCCGGTTCAGGGCATTGAAGACCGCCCCAAATTCCGGGGGCTGCAGTTTAGCGAGTTCTGGTGAGAGAGAGGTCATTAAATTCTCCTTGGGGTTCCAAAGGGTCTTTTGGTTCATTTTACCTGACTACTTGGTCTTTGCAGCCCTAGCTTTCCCGTTGAACCAGTCCGCCGCGGGTCACATTGAGCACTTCAAGGAAGCTGCCTTCGGGCGTGCCGGTGGCGTTTTGCACCGCTTCGCAGAGGGCAAAGGCCTGTCGGGCCAGTTCGGCTTCGGTGTGGCGGGTGTCGGCTTCCAGCATCAGCCGCACCTTCGGTTCGGTGCCGGAGTAGCGCAGGTTCAGCCGGGTCAGACCGGCGAGGTCGCTCTGGATCTTACCCTTGAGCGCCATCACCTCGGGAAGGCTGTCCAGATCTAGCTTTTCGGCCACCCGGGCGGAAGCGATCACCTGGGGGTATTTGTGGATGCTTTCGGCTAGCTCGGCCAAGCTGGCTGCGCCGGTGCCGAGGTAGGCTCGGATCAGGTAGATCGCGGAGCGGATGCCGTCGCCAGTGGCGTGGGCCGGGTCCATCAGGATGATATGCCCGGATTGTTCGCCGCCCAGGCCGACTTTGCCCGGTTCGGTCTCTTTGGCCATCAGAGCCTGAAGTTCAGCCATCACGTATTTGTCGCCGACGGGGGTCTCGATGAAGCGGACGGCCCGGTCAGCGAAGTAGTTGACCAGCGCGCCGTTGCGCATGGTGGTGCTGATGACGGTATCGCCCAGCAGGCGGCCCTGGGCCTTCAGGTCATCGGCCAAGATGGCCAGCATGTGGTCGCCATCCACGAGGTTGCCCCGCTCATCCACAAAAATCACCCGGTCGGCATCCCCATCAAAGACGATCCCGAAATTGGCCTGGTGGGCCTGGATCAGATCGAACAGGTTCTGCGGTTCCCGGCGGACGTGTTCGGAGCCGGCCTGTTCGTTGATATTGGTGCCGGTTGGCGAGGCATTGATCACCACCACATCGGCGCCCAAACGGGAAAAAACCTCGGGGGCATACCAAGAGGCGGCGCCATTGGCGCAATCGAGGGCCAGTTTGAGGCCGGAAAAGTTCAGGTGGGGGTGTTCGCTCACCAGATCATCGACATAAAGCTCGCGCATGTCGGTCCCATCAATGTGGCGGCCGAAGTCTTTCGCCTTGACCCCGCTGAGGTCCATGGGCTGGTCCAGCAGGGCTTCAATGGCCAATTCGATCTCTTCGCTCAGTTTGCGCCCTTCGGCATTGAAGAATTTGATTCCGTTCTCATCGACCGGATTATGGGAGGCGGAGATGACCACGCCGGCTTCGGCGTTGATCTTGCCCACCATGAAAGCCACACCGGGGGTGGGGATCACGCCCAGGTCGATCACGGTGGCGCCGCCAGCCAGCAGGCCGGCTGTGAGCGCGCTTTGCAGCATCTGGCCGGAGCCGCGGGTATCGCGCCCAATCACAAAGGTGGTATGAGCGGTGGATTGGGAAAGAATCACGCCGGCCGCGTAGCCCAGCCTGGTCACAAAATCCGGGACCATGGGGAACTGCCCCACCTGGCCGCGCACCCCATCAGTTCCAAAGTATTTCCGCTGCTGTTTGTCTGCCATCGTTCCGGCTTGCTCCTGTTTCTCTCGTTCAGTTCTTAATCATTAAAAACGCTGCCCCACCCTTCTCGTGATGGGTTCAGCATTCGGGCTGGTCTATTTGATCTGCAAGTCCGCCACCACCGGGAGGTGATCGGAGGCGCGTTTGCTCAATTCACCGGTCTCAATCCGGCAGGAATAGTTGAGCAGCCGTTCCCGCGGGAAGAAGAAGATATGGTCGATCGCCTCGTTCATTCCGGGGTGGGTGGGGCCTTCCACATCAGGCGTCAGGCGGATGAACCCCTGCTCTGCTCTCAGCAGTTGTTTGATGCCAAATTCGTTCTTGAAAGCGTTGAAATCGCCTGCCAGGATCAGCGGCTGCCCGCGTTCAAGGATATGCACCCGCACCAGGTCGAGGATTCGCTGGACCTGTTCATAGCGCATCAGGTGGGACTGTTGGATTTTCTTGCGGGAAAATCTCGGGGGGCGTTCGCCCACCAGGGTTGTCAGGTGGAGCGAGGTGATGTAGGGGAAGGGATTTTCCTTCAGGCGGGCGAGCAGGGCAAAACGCGGCTCGGTATCCCGTGTGCCTTCGTAGGCAAGGGGAATATAAAGCGGGATATTGCGGGGGACGCCGCTTTTATCAGGGTCGCCCAGGCGGGAGAAAGGCAAGCGGGAGTGGATGGTGTTGCCTTTGGACCAGTTCCACCAGTCATTGAAGATCCCCCGCACCATGATGTCCTTCTTCACCTGGAGGTGGGATTCCATCGAGACTGTCTTACCGTAGTTGACGTGCTGGTAATTGCCCGCCTCATTGATCGCCCCGATTGGGCTGTGGGTCACGCCATCGGCATCCACATATTGCGCGACCTCCTGCAGGCAGAGCACGTCGGCATCCAGCTGTTTGATCAACAGCATCAGGGCTTTCTGACGGGTCTGAGTGGTGTCTTGCGGGAAGGACTCGTGGGTCTTTTCCCCGCCGCTGATGTTCAGGGTGGCGATTCGAAAATCCAGGCTCATTAAAGCTCCCCCTTTTGGGTCCTGTGTTGGGTTTCATGATCCATTTGAATTGCCATAGCCCCCCTATTATACCAATGAAGGGATGTCAGGTTACGTGAGTTCGAAACCGGAACTCACCCACTAGGCTAAATTTTGGTCCATGAGATGAGGTAGGAGCGGCCTGGCCTGCCCCTATAAAGAGTTATGGCCGCCTTTGTTCAATTTATTGTCACGTGCGCTGCGCGGCCTTTGACCTTGGATCTTTAAAAGAGATAAACCGAAGAGAAAAAAACCATCCAGGGACGTGAGGGTGAATCTGAGCGTGAACTAAGGCAAAAAAGCCTGATCTACAGACAAGGTTTAGACTCCCCCATTCAACGGCAACACCAGCTTGAACACCACGCCGCCATTGGGATGATTCTCGCCGATCAAGGCGCCGCCGTGGGCTTCCGCCAGTTTCCGGGCAATCGCCAGGCCCAACCCTGTCCCGCCGCTGGCCCGGTCTCGGGCCTTATCCCCCCGGTAGAACCGTTCAAAGAGGTGCTCCAAAACGTCCTCCGGGATGCTGGGGCCGTCGTTATGGACGGCAAAAATCGCCGAATGCCCCTGCCGGGTCAGGCTGACCTCAATCCGGCCGCCCTCCGGCGTATAGCGCAGGGCATTCTGCATCAGGTTATCCAAGATCTGCTGGAGCCGCTCCCTATCCCCTTGCGTCGTCAGCGGAGAGGCAGCGCAGATCGGCTCGATCGCGACTGCCTTGGCATCGGCCTGCGGCTGGAAGCGAACGGCCAGATCCGCACACATCTGGTTGAGGTCAACCCTGCGCAGATTGAGGGACAGTTCCCCGGCATCCACCAACGCCAAAGTCCGCAGGTCGTTCACCAGGCGGGTGAGCTGGCGATTCTGTTCGCCGATCAGGGTCAGGTTTTCCAGGGTCAGCGGGTAAACGCCATCCTGCAGGGCTTCGAGGTGGGCGCGCTGGATCGCCAAAGGGTTGCGCAGTTCATGGGCAATATCCGCCGTCATCGACTGCCGCCGCTCCTCCGCATCTTCCAGCGATTCGGCCATCTTGTTAAACGAATCGCCCAGCGAGGCCAGTTCTCCCCCGCCTCGCACGCTCACCCGCTGGGAGAGGTCCCCTTCGGCCATCTGGTTGGCGGCCCGGGTCAGCCCGTACACCGGCCGCAGGATCAGCGAGGACAGGATCAACGCCAGGACAATCGCAATCCCGCCGGAGATCGCCGCCGCCAGCAAAGAGGCGTTATTAACCCGCTCGATCAGCAGTTCGTCAAAATCATCCGGCAGCTCAACAATCCCACCCTCAGGCACGAGATAGCCGACAATCTCACCATCCACTTCCAAGGCAATCGCCTGCGCCAGCGTCCCCTCAGAAAGCTGGGTGCCAATGTCCGCCGCATCCGGGCTGACCACCACCATCCCGGAAGGATCGGTCACGATGTGCTCGTTGGCATTGGCTCCTGAAGCGGTGTTCCCCGTGGTGGTGTTCCCTGCGGTGGTATTTACGCCGGTCGAGTCCCCCGCGCCGGAGCGCTGCCCCTGGCCTCGGGCCGAGCCGCTGCCGGCCGCGGCATTCGCGCTTGCGCCGGTGGTGACCTCCTCCGCGCCCGTCCAGCTGCCGGTGTCGGCGTAGTAGGCTTCGAGGGAATCCGCCAGGTTCTCCAAACCGATCTGGCCGCCATGACCCAGGAAAGTTTCCACTTCCTGCTGGGTGGTATAGCGCGCCACCAAAGCGACCGTCCCCAAAGCGATCACAATGACCAGGATAAAAGAGCCGAGCAGACGCCAGCGCATGGGTTTACTTCGCCTCTTTCTTAAAGCGGTAGCCCTTGCCAAAGACCGTTTCGATATAGAGCGGGTCCTTGCTGTCATCGTCCAGTTTGCTCCGCAGGTTCTTGATATGCGCGTCAATGCTGCGCTCATAGCCCTCATAGGCCACGCCCTGACAGGCTTCCAGCAATTGCAGGCGGGAGAAAACCCAGCCCGGATGCTCCGCCAGGGTCGCCAGGATTGAGAATTCCGTTGGCGTCAAATCCAGCGCATTGCTGGATTGGGTCACGGTGAATTCCTGCGGATCAATCTCCAGATCGTTGATTCTGATGACCGCAGCAGGTTCAGAGCGTGGCTTCTGTGCCCGGCGCAGCACGGCCTTCACCCGGGCGACCACCTCCCGCGGCGAGAAGGGTTTGGCGATGTAATCATCCGCGCCCATCTCCAAACCCAGCAGCCGGTCCAGCTCCTCCACCCGGGCGGTGGTCATAATCAACGGGGTATCATCCGTCTGGCGGATCTTGCGGGCAATATCAATCCCATCCATCCCCGGCAGGTTCAAATCCAGCAGCACCATATCCGGATGCTTGGACTCCCAGAGCGCCAGACCCTGATCCCCCCGGTTGGCGACCAGCACGTCATATCCAGCGCGCTCCAAATAGGCCCTGAGGACGTTTGAGAGTTCCCTTTCATCTTCTATGATCAATACGGTCGTCATAAGTTTATTATAGCCCCTTCGTTTATGCGACGCTTGATCTTCACAACTTCTTCACATCTTCTCCATGATTTCTCCAATTGTGCACTCTATCATAGAGAACGTAAGATTTTGCTTTTTAGGAGTGAACAAGGAAGACAAGAATTTCATCATTAACGCCAAAACTCCGCCAATACTGGGGGGTGGATGCCAGTCTCGGGATCAGCGCCGTGCTGGCCGTTCTCAGCAGCATCTACTTTCTGGTCTATCCCAATCTGGGATACCAGGGCGCCGCAACCCTTACTACAACGCGACCCTGATCTTTTCCAAGCAAACCTGGGACCTGCTCCACACCTAGAGCGGCGTGATCTTCACCTCCACCGCACTGCTGCACATCATCCTGCATTGGAAATGGGTCACGAATATCACCGCCAAAATGTTTGGCGCCAAGCAGCAAAAAAGCAAACCGGTCAGGCCATTCTGGAGCCTGTGAAAGAAACAATTTGAATCCAGAAATCACAATCAACAAACTAAGAAGAATTGGAGTACACAATGATTAAGAAAGTTTTTGTAGGCGTATTGATAGCAGCGGCTTTTGGACTGCTGGTATTTGGAACAGCTAACCGCACACTGGCTAAATCCCTTGACACCGAACCTCTGGCCCTGAACGAGAGCGCCCAGAACGGCAGCGGCGTCAACCGCAACGGTTACACCGAGCTGAACCAAAATCAGGTTCTCGCCGGCGGCATGGATGACTGCATCGGCGCCGGCGAAGCCTACGGTGTGGGCGCGGGCGATGCCATGGGCTACGGCCCTGGTGATGGCACCGGTTATGTGGATGGCCCCGAAGATGGCTCGGGCTACGGGATCGGTTCCGGCAACGGCAACCAGCCTGTCGATGCCCCCCAGGACGGCTCCGGTGACGGAATTGCCGACGTAGACGAATGGCTCACCTTCAATGGCAATGTCCAATCGGCCAATTCCTACCTGGTTGTGATCATCCTTGAAGACGGCACAGTCTTTGAACTCGATGGGCGCACCCTCAGCTACATCACCGACCTGGGTTTCACCCTCAACGTGGGTGACAGCGTGACCTTCCTCGGTTTCTATGAAGACGGCCTGATCGAAGTCGGCCAGATCACCAATCTGACCACGGGAGAAAGCGTCACCATTCGCACCGATGATGGCACTCCTCTCTGGGCGGGTGGCGGCAACAACGCTGACGGTCGCCGTGGCAGTGGCAACGGTGGCGGTGGCGGTCGCCAGTAAGCCAAACCCAAACCTTAAAAATAAGCTGCCCGATTCTCTCAACCGGGCAGCTTTTAGATTTAAGTGGGGTCCTCCATCTTGGGCGGATTTGCGGAAAAAAAAGGAATGATTTACAATCAGGTTGTTTCATTTTTTCAAAGGCACTGCCTTGTAGCGTCAAGGGGCCTCTTTTCATCGAGCCATTCCCGCCTGACCCGGAAAGTC
Source organism: Anaerolineaceae bacterium (assembly GCA_011620555.1). Taxonomy (GTDB): domain Bacteria; phylum Chloroflexota; class Anaerolineae; order Anaerolineales; family Anaerolineaceae; genus Brevifilum. The sequence goes on from WOYY01000069.1 coordinate 10,238, forward strand.
CCAAGTTGAACGAGTCCCTTATTCCCCCAACTCCTTCACAACTTAAAGGCAACCTGAGTGTTTTAATTATGAATTATCACGCACCAAGAGAGGATCAATCGCATGGAGAAAAAGGATAAACTGCCGTTCTGGACCAAGATCATCTACGGAACAGGTGATTTTGGCTTCAGCATGAATAACTCGATCATCAGCTCACTGTTCCCCATCTTCATGATGGATGTGATTGGCCTAACACCCGCACTTGTAGCAATCATTTTATTCGTTGGCCGCAGCTGGGACTACATCAATGACCCGATCGTCGGCCATCTTTCCGACCGGACCCGGTCTCGTTGGGGCCGGCGGCGGCCCTTCCTGCTGTTTGGCGCCATTCCCTTCGGCCTGTCTTTCGTCCTGCTGTGGCTCAGCCCTAACCTGAGCCAGACCGGCCTGATCATCTATTACTCCATCGCCTACATCATTTACGAGGCCTTGGCGACCGTCGTCTACATGCCCTATTATGCCCTGACCCCGGAACTCACCGAAGACTACGACGAACGCACCAAGCTGACCAGTTTCCGGATGCTCTTCAACATCCTCGGCAGCCTGACAGCCTATGTTTTCCCCATGCTGGTGATCGGATCAATGGTCCCCGACAACACCAAAAAGGTGATGATCATGGCTCTGATTGCCGCGGCGCTCGCTGCCACCCCACTCCTGCTGGTTTTCTCCGGCACCAGGGAGAAAAAAGAGTATATGCTTGAAAAGCAGCCCAAGCTGATCCCTTCAATCAAGGCAGCCTTCAAGAACCGGCCCTTCATCTTCGGCGCGGGCATCTATCTGCTCACCTGGATGACGATCGTCGTGCTGGAAACCAACCTGCTGATTTATATCAAATACATCTTGCAGCGCCCGGAACAGAGCAGCCTGATTATGGCCAGTATCTTCGTCACAGCCATTTTCGCTTTGCCCATCTGGAACTGGGCAGCCAAACATTGGAATAAACGCCTGGCCTATATCATCGGCGTTTCCTTCTGGGCAGTGGTGATGATCTTGCTGATCTTCGTCACCCCTCAAACGCCTTTCTGGGTCATCATGGTCCTCTGTATGATGGCGGGAATCGGTGTGAGCGCTGCACAGGTGCTGCCCTGGGCCATCATCCCCGATGCAATCGAGTGGGATGAATGGATGACCTTTGAACGCCATGAAGGTATGTTCTACAGCCTCATCACCCTGCTGGGCAAGATCGGCAACTCGATTGCCGGGCCTGCTTCGCTCCTCATCCTGGAAGCCACCGGCTACCAGGCCGGCGCAGTCGTCCAGCCGGACAGCGCCCTGCTCGGCATCCGCCTGGTGATTGGCCCCCTTCCGGCCGTCCTCCTGGTAGGCGGGATCGTATTTGCGCTCTTTTACCCCCTCAGCCGGGAACAACACCACAAAATCGTTGAAGAATTGCGAATCCGGCGGGACGCCCGCAAGGAAACTGCGGCTGAAAATGGTATCCCTGGCGCCGGGGAACCAGCCTAGAAATCGCAATGGCCGTTACCGACCTGGCGCAGGCTGATAGAACCGGAAGCCCAGATCACAACCTAAACAACATTCCTTTGGCGGGGCAAACTCTGCCAAAGGGATGTTGTTTTGCAGGCCTAATGGGTGGGCGGCGAAACGGATAAACGCAGCCACATCCAACAGCACACCGGTGGACTTTGTGAACGCCTGGGCGCCCAGGGTGAGGTGGAAATCGGCTGAGTTGGGAGGGGCTAAGAAATAATTGGGGGGAAATCTGAGCGTTCCGGTCCGTCTCCAGGGGGCAGTTCTCCATTTTGAGAACAATTTTTAATGGGACTTTTCTTGCAATCCCGAAAAACTGAATTTTGTGGCATAATCCTTTACATTCGCAGTAAACTGTCATTCGCAGTAAACTTGACTAGCGCTTCTTAAAACTCTATAATAATTCGTATATTTATAATGATTATAAAGTAGGTAAGAATGAATACCGTTCAAAATCTAATTGACATCCTGAAACAAGCTGGCATGCGGATCACGCCCCAGAGGCGGGCGATTTGCGCCTATCTGGCGGAAAACGATAATCATCCTACCGCGGCCATGATCTATGATGACCTCAAAGCGGAGATGCCCTCGCTCTCCTTGATGACGGTTTACAACACACTCAACACCCTGGCAAACCTCGGCGCGATCCATGTGATCGGGCAGGCCGGCGATGACACAGTCCACTATGACGCTGATACAGAGCCGCATATCAATGTGATCTGCATTAACTGCCAGAAGATCGTTGACGTGCCCAGCGAGCATCTGGTGGAGATCCGGCAGGATATTGACCGCCAGAGCGGCTACCGTCTGATCGGGTCGCGGCTGTCATTTTATGGCCTCTGCCCCGACTGCCAGGCGAAAGCGGAGTCTTCTTCAGGGCATTAAAATCACTAATACAGCTCTACCCATGAGGGGTTTCAAATTAGAATTCATCACCCTCTTCACCGGTCTGGAGAATCCAAGCTCCAACGCGATCTATCGGAAGATCGGCTCTCACCCGGTGACCGATTTCCGGTCCTATAAATTTTTCCCGGATTGAGGGTTTTTTATTAATTGCGGCATGCCGCGGCTGGCGGGCGGGCGTTGGCTTTCTGGCGGGTTGATAGTAGACTTCAGTTTGGCGGCATTGGACCGCCGGAGCAGGACTCAACCATGACCATGATCATGACTCTTCAAATCCTTCAAGTGAGCTTATTTGCCGTCCCGGTCATTGCGCTGGCGGCCTTTGGCCTGGTGATTTTGCTGCGGCCGAGCGCGGTGCTGAACCGGCGTTGGCTGCTGCTGACCTTTCTACCCCTGCTGCTGGCGAACCTCGTGTCCATTGTGATGAACGATTCTCAGAATGAAATTGCCACCCTGTCGGATTGGCGGTTTTGGGCGATTGTTGCCGTGGACCTGGTGTTAGCGGGGGAAATTTGGGTTTGGCTGCGGGGCGTGGCGCTTTACGGCCTGCCCCTGGCGCAGGCGGAGCCGCTGTGCAAGGACGCCCTCGCAGCGCGGGGCTATTCGGTCGCGGCCCGGGTGGGTGAAAAGCGCACCCTGCTGAGTACGGCCCCTCAGGCCACGATCCTGACCGTGACACTGGAGAGTGGCGAGCAGGAAGAGATCTGGTTCACTTCTCGGGCTGGAGAAGTGATCGTCCGGGCGGATTCCCGGCAGGGGATGGCCCTGCTGAGGGGGCTGCTTCCCCCATTAAGGTCGCACCCGGTGACTTATGTCTTTCAGGAGCATGTTATGGGGGTCCTCTATTTGGTGTTGGCGCTGGTCCTCTTGGTCTTTGGCTGGATCTATTTCTTTGAACCCAGACTGATCCTGGTTGAATAATGCCATGAACCCCTGACCCTATGGCGGCCAGGCATTTCCTCTGATCCCTATCCCGGGGACCCATTGCTGAGACCCGGAGGCTTTTAATTATCCCGATTGGTGGTAGACTAGGAAAAACGACAACTGGCAGGCGCCCCTGCCCTGCTGTTGTATTTTTATTTTAATTTGAGGAGTGTGTATGTCTGACAAATCTGGAGCGCCCAAGATCAAGGATTTGCCCCGCAATGTGTGGGCGGTCAGCCTGACCAGCTTCTTTATGGACATCTCCAGCGAGATGGTGATCAATATCCTGCCACTGTTCCTGTCCAACGTGCTGGGAGTCAAGACGAACATCATCGGGATGATCGAAGGTGTGGCCGAAGCCACAGCCAGCATCCTGAAAGTATTTTCCGGCTGGCTCTCGGACAAACTTGGCGGGCGCAAGTGGATCGCCGTGGCCGGGTACGCCATCTCGGCGGTCTCAAAACCCTTTTTCTACTTTGCGAATTCCTGGGGGATGGTGGCCGGTGTGCGCTGGGCGGACCGGGTGGGCAAGGGCGTGCGGACAGCGCCGCGGGATGCCCTGGTGGCCGATTCGATCGAGCCGGAACAGCGCGGCCTGGCTTTTGGCTTCCACCGGGCGGCGGATACCGCGGGGGCTGTGGTTGGCCTGCTGGTCGCTGCGCTCGTGATCTGGCTGGCGCAATCCAACACGGTTGAATTGGGCGCGGGCACCTTCAAGACTGTGGTGCTGATCAGCCTGGTTCCGGCATTCATCGCCGTGCTCAGTCTGATGATCGGCGCCAAGGACGTGAAGCGCGGGGACGCGGTCAGCGCCCCCAAAATCACCTTCAAAGAGCTGGGCAAACCTTTCCTGACCTTCATGGTGATCGTGGGCGTCTTTGACCTGGGCAACTCATCAGATGCTTTCCTGGTGCTGCGGGCGCAGGAACGGGGAATCAGCGTTTTGGGCATCCTGCTGATGCTGGCAGTTTTCAACGCGGTCTACACCCTGATCTCCACCCCGGCCGGCGCACTGTCGGACAAGATCGGCCGGCGCAAGGTGATCATCGGCGGGTGGCTGGTTTACGCGTTGATCTACCTGGGCTTTGCTCTGGCGCAAAAACCGTGGCATATTTGGGCGCTGTATATCACTTACGGCTTGTATTACGGCCTGGCCTATGGCACAGCCAAAGCGATGATTGCGGACCTGGTCTCGCCGGAACTGCGCGGGACTGCTTATGGCACCTACAATGCCGTTCTGGGGATCATTGACTTCCCGGCCTCACTGATCGCCGGCTTTTTGTGGCAGGGCGTGGGCGGCTGGAGCGGTTTTGGCCCCTCGGCTCCGTTCCTGTTCGGCGGTGGTCTGGCGCTTTTGGCGGCCATCCTGATGTTATTCTGGAAGCCGGCGCCGATTTCGCCGGAACCTGTGGTCAACGGATGAAGGGGTTTCAACTTTGACCGATCAATGGAAGAAGGATTAATCCCCTGAACCCTACCGGGGGAGCGGATAAATAACTTCTCGAGCAGGTGGTCATTTGACGCCCGATTCCTTACAATGGACCTATAGTCAGGATTGGAAAAAGGGTTCTGGGGAGTGAGCAGGCTGACCACCAGTGAAAACCAGTTTTCTCCTCCAGGTTAGCGGGGCCCGTGCCTTCAGGGAGCGTTACCTTAAGACGTTCCTTGCAGGTTAAAGAAGAGACCACGGGGGAATCTCAAGCGCGAGCGCCAGGCGTATCACTAAATATTTTTCTAAACATTGCCTTTCGGGTTAAGCCATCCGAAAGTCCTTATGGTAGGATTAAAAAATCGACTTTTTCGGAGGCTTATTTGACACAAAAAACGGTCATTGTTGCGGGGACGATCGGCCTGGATATCCGGCCCGACCTTTCTAAAGTTCCAGAGGGGCAGTTCCATACCTTATTGCAGCCCGGCAAGCTGATCCGGGTAGACGGCGTTGGACTGACGGTGGGCGGCGCGGTGGGCAGTGCGGGCCTGGCTTTGCACCGCCTGGGCACGCCCGTCCGGCTGGTGGGCAAGGTCGGGATGGATCCCTTCGGGAACGTGGTCGGGAGCCTGCTCGCGGAAGTGGATAAGGCCCTGGCGCAGGACCTGGTGCGGGACCCCAGCGGCGCCACCAGTTATTCGATCATCCTGAACCCGCCCGGCTTTGACCGGACCTTCCTGCATGCCCCTGGCGTGAACGATATGTTCTATGCCTCCGACCTGCCCCGCGCCACCCTCAAAGAAGCGGACCTGTTCCATTTCGGCTACCCCGCGCTGATGCGCTCGGTCTACCGGGGCGGCGGGGGAGAACTGGTTTCGATCCTCCAACGGGTCCGGCGGGAAGGCCTGACCACCTCGCTGGATTTCTCCCTGCCCGACCTCTCTTCTGCGGCTGCCCGCGTGGATTGGCCGGAGCTGCTCGCCAATAGTCTGCCGCAGGTGGACCTTTTCGTCCCCAGTTTCGAGGAACTGGTCTTCATGCTGGACCGGGAGACTTTTGACTCCCTGAACGCCGAGCCTGACCGGCCTTTGCAGGAGGCCGCCACGCCCGAACTGCTGGACCGCTTGAGCGCGGAGGTGTTGAGCTATGGCGTGGCGGCGCTGCTGGTGAAGCTCGGCCCCCGCGGCGCCTACCTGCGCACGGCAGGCGCGCAGGCCTGGGAGAAGGGCGGGCGCGGGCTGGATGGATTGGGCCGCGACTGGCAGGGGCGGGAACTTTGGGCGCCGGCCTTTAAGGTGGATTTGGCCGGGACGACCGGCGCAGGGAGTGCCGCGAGTGCGGGATTCCTGAGCAGCATCCTACGGGGCGAATCCCCGGAGACCGCGCTCAGGATGGCGAATGCGGCGGGCGCGGCTTGCCTGGAAGGGGGAACGGCGCGGGAAGGGGTGGGTCCTTGGGAAGAGCTTCGGGACCGGGCGCAGGCGGGCTGGGAAACCTTGCCCCTGGATTTGGCCGCTGAGGGCTGGCGAAAGGAGGAGAAAAATGGACTCTGGGAAAAAGTTTGAATCGCAGCTGGACCTGCTCACGGCCTGGGAGTTGATGGCGATCAACGTGCTCCTGGCGGTGGAGCCGCAAGCGGAGTTTGACGTGAACGCCGTGCAGGCGAACATGCTGGCCCTGATTGAGAAACTGGATGGCGGCCAGCTCAACCCGGCCCTGACGGACCCCGGGTTCATGCGGAAGACCGAAGACCTGCTGCTGGCCCTGCTGCATGGCGACCGGATCGAGGTCACCAACCCGGCGGTCTATGCCGCGCGCCAGGCCGTCCTTGCGGCCGCCCAGGTGATCTATAACCAGGCGGTGGCCCGCGGCCTGTGGCGGGTGCATCCCGAGATCGAAGCCGCCAAGGGGCAGGCGGCGTGAAATTTGGCGAGCTGATCCCGGCGACCTTCGTTAAGAAGGGCAATCGCTTCACGGCCGGGGTTTATCTGACGGGCGGCGGCGCAGCCACGGCCTACGTCCCGACCACCGGGCGGCTGACGGGCGTGCTGCAATCGGGCTGCCGGGTCTGGCTGGAGGCGGCCGAGAACCCCGAGCGCCAAACGCCCTATACCCTCGTGCTGAGTGAACTGCCCGGCGGCGGATTGTGCTCGGTCAACGCCTTTCTGGCGAACAGGCTGTTTAAGGAAGCGCTGGAACGGGGCGCGCTGGCCGCCTTCCCATACCCCACGGTGCAGACGGAAGTGACCTACGGCCGCAGCCGGCTGGATTTCCGCCTCTCGAATGGCGGCGCGGTCTGCTGGGCGGAGGTCAAATCCGTGACCTATGCGGCGGACGGGGTGGGGATGTTCCCAGATGCGCCGACCGGGCGCGGGCGCAAGCACCTGGGCGAGTTGGAGAAATTGGCCGCCGAGGGGCAGCGCGCCAGCGTGGTCTTCATCGCCCAGCGGGAGGACGCCCGCTCTTTTGCGCCCTTCGAGCAGATCGATCCGGACTTTGCCGCTGAATTGCGCCGGGTGCGCACCGCGAGGGTGGAAGTGCATGCTTATAGGTGCACCGTCAGCACGGAGGAAGTGGTGATTGCGGAGGAAGTCCCGATAAATCTATAAGGAACTATGAAAAGTGTAGATTATTTAAATTTGGTTAATTGCGTTGATTAAACATCCCTTCCTTATAGGGCCCTGGTACCCATTCCATTTCGTAAAGAATTGGAAAGAGTTTAATTAACATTTCAAATGCAGAATTTTCAAAACTACGTTGTGCTAGTTCGGAATAATTAAGGCCTTTTATTGTTGGCCATGCGATCATAACGCCTTGATTATTTTTATTTTCAATAATGGTTGGTTTAATCAATTTTTTATGAGCAGTTTTATCACGAAGATCACGTAATAAATCTCCCCAACTATCCGTTTGATTATCAAAGGTTTTGCTTAAGACATTTTTTCTTATGTAGTCATAGACCAATTCAGCTTTTTTATCATTTGGTTCTTTATTAATATAGTTAGTAATCTCTTTTCTAAATTTTCCTGTTGAAATCGTAACAATATAATTCCCTGTTAGGAAGAATAAAAGGTATTTTAAATAAAAATCTAAGAAGGATCTCCAGGAATATAGAACTTGATCAAAGATTGCTGCTAATAGGAAAGTAATTTCATCTTGTTGATAGGTTAAATTAGAATCAAAATTGGGATTTTTATGAACGGAATATTTTAAGTAATTTTGAACTGCCCATAGCTGTTCAAGCGCATAAGAACCTAAATAAAATTTATGTAATGCGTCATCAAGCAATTCTAGATTTTTCGCTTTCCTTTCTAGGTCAACAGGTGTTATTGCGTTTCTGAAAAAATATTTCTGAGCTTCTAATATTTTAATATACTGGACACGAACTGAACTTTTTGTTCTAGAAAGAGCAGTATATAGTCCAAGGAAAATTTGATAATCTTCTTCATGAATACTTATCATAGAAAATCCTCCCACTTATTATCCTTATGATTAATTATAGTGGCAAAGAAGTAAATTAAGAAAAAAGGTGCCTTCCAGTTTTTGATTTTTGTTTCCCAATCCATGATACACTTTCCATCGCATGAATAGTAAAGCCTTGCTCACCCTCG
>WOYY01000081.1 GCA_011620555.1 Anaerolineaceae bacterium
TTAATCTTGGAAAAATTAGATTCAGGACACTAAAAAGGGAAACTCAGGTATTAATGAACAATAAATGTCCATCTGACAATTACAACATCGGCTATTGTACCTTATAATTTCTGTGAGTTGTCCGCTTATGACAATTATCTCTTGAATTAATGAGGATTCTCGCAGGAGGTTTTTAATGCCCCGTTTTGCCCCTGAAATGTTCACCAATGATGTCCTTAGCCGGAACGGCCAGCTGGGGCGGGATGCCTGTGAGGTCATGGCTGCCGCGCTCAACGCGGTGGACCCCTATCAATGCGTTAACGCCCATCTCAGCTTAAAAGGTAATGTGTTGGAGATCGGCGGCGAGGGCCTGGCTCTCGAACAATTCGACCGGATCTTTTTGGTGGGGATAGGCAAAGCCTCGGTGCCGATGGCGCTGGCTGTTTTGGATCAAATCGGCGCTCGGATCACCCAGGCCATAGCGGTTACCAAAGATGCTAAATTCATGGCGCAGGATGGCTATGCAGGGAAATTGGCCGTTCTGCAGGGTGCCCATCCTGTGCCGGATGAACGTTCCGTCACCGCAACTCAGAAGGTCCTCGAGCAGATCCCGGCCCATACCGAGAGGGATCTGGTTCTGATGGCGATCTCCGGCGGTGGATCAGCGCTGTTCACGGCTCCCATTGCAGGTATTGCACTCAGCGATTTGCAAGCCGTGACGACCTTGCTGTTGCGGAGCGGGGCCGATATTCAGGAGATCAATACTGTTAGAAAACACCTGGACCAGGTCAAGGGTGGCCGGCTGGCGGCTCTCTGGGCGCCGGCTCAAATTCAAACCCTGATCCTGTCGGATGTGATCGGGGACGATCTGGATATGATCGCTTCCGGGCCAACGGCAGCCGATCCGACGACTTTTTCGGATGCCTGGCAAATTGTCCAAAAGTACGATTTGGAAAAGGCCATCCCAGAATCCATCGCCAGGGTGCTCAAGCTCGGTTTGGAAGGGGACATTCCAGAGTCTCTCAAACCCGTTCAGATGGCTGGCTTGAAGGTGGAAAATCACCTGATCGGCACCAATCAGCTGTCCGCTGAGGCCGCAGCGCAACGAGCGAAGGAACTTGGGTATGAGCCAAAGATCCTGACGACCACGTTGACCGGGCTGACGGCGGATGTCTCTTCAGAACTCCTGGGGGTCATTGATGAAGAACTTAAATTTAAAGGAAAGCGGAAACCGATCTGCCTGATTTTGGGTGGGGAGACAACGGTCAATGTCACCGGGGCCGGGAAAGGCGGGGGCAACCAGGATTTGGTGCTGCGGATGACACCTGGTCTTGAGGGGAAAGAGGGCGTTCTGTTAATCTCATTGGCAACGGATGGAGAAGACGGTCCGACGGATGCGGCGGGGGCTGCATCCGATGCCAATGTCTTACGCGATGGAGATGTCAGATGGGGGATGGAAATTGATGCCTATATTAAAAATAATAATGCTTACGCCTATTTGGAGAAAACGGGTGCATTGCTAAGGACCGGAGCCACCGGGACAAATGTCAACGATCTGATTTTTATCTTTATCAGCTGAGGATGCCCGAATCAGGCCCGCTGCTGAATATTATAAATGTGCGTCAGGCGATGGGCCAGCCTTTGGTCTGACTCGTTAAGTTTAGTGACAATGTTGGAAAGGTGCCGGCAAATGATGGCCTGCGGCACGTGGAGGGAGCTGGCAATGGCGCTCACAGGTTCATTCTGCTTGGCAGCAGAGAGCACCAAAGTCTCACGGGGTGTGAGCTGGGTGTACGATGCTTTCTCTAAAAACAATTGCCGTCTCATAGTTCTAAACCTTTGTTCCTCAACGGATAAGCTTAAGTACTGCACTTTTAAGAATTCTCCTTAATTATAGGGGAGCGTGGTCGCGAAACAGGCTTCATTCATTGAGGAGCAGGCTGCAAAACTTATGGAATAGATAAAAAATTCGCGTAGCCAATACATATTAATGACTATTCTCATCCATTTTTCATACTTTAATCATCAATTTCTGAGGTTTAAACTCATAATAACAAATTCGTGACCATTGCATAACGAATATAACAAGGGCGTGCCCCGGCGCGCACCTAAGGGAAAAGTCTGAATTATAATCATTTTTAGCTCATGTGTTACGGTTCACGGAAAGGAACACGATGCAAAAGGTAAGCTACGGAGGCTGGAAGAATTGTTTTCGGCTGGCAAATGACCAGGTTGAACTCATTGTCACGGGGGACGTTGGTCCCCGGATCATCCGGTTTGGTTTCTTGGGCAAAGAAAATATGTTCAAGGAATTTGCTGACCAGATGGGGAAGACCAGCGGAGCTGAATGGATGAACTTTGGCGGGCACCGTCTCTGGCACGCGCCCGAAGCTATCCCCAGGACCTACTATATCGATGTCGAACCTGTCCTGATTCAGGAAATTGAAAACGGGCTGGTCGCGACCCAAAAGCCGGAGCCGACAACAGGCCTGCAAAAACAGTTGGAAATTACCCTGGCTCCTGACAAACCCCAGGTCCGGGTCAAACACACGCTCATCAATCACAACCTTTGGGCGGTGGAGACGGCGCCCTGGGCGCTTTCAGTCATGGCGCCCGGCGGGGTGGGCATTCTGACTCTGCCGTCGCGGGGTCCGCATCCCGAATTCATGCTGCCCACCAGCACGCTCTCCATCTGGCCTTACACGGACCTCAGCGATCCCCGCTGGGTTTTGGGCAAGCGCTATCTGCTCCTCAAACAGGACCCCAGCAATCCCAGCCCCCAGAAGATTGGGATTTATGCGGCGGATGGCTGGGCAGCTTATGCCAACAAGGACGCCTTATTCGTCAAACAGGTGCCCTTGCAATTTGGCGAGGCCTATCCCGACCTGGGCGCGAATTTTGAACTTTTCACGGATGCCGAGATCCTGGAAGTTGAGAGCCTTGGCCCGCTGGACTCCATTCCGCCCAAGGGGCAAATCTCCCATCTGGAAACCTGGACGCTCTACGATAACGTGCCGCAACCTGAAACTGAGGTCGATGTCATTGAAAATATTCTGCCCTTGCTGAAATAATCGGTTGAAAGCAAAAAAGAGCTGGAGTGTTTCCAGCTCTTTTTTGCTACCTATAAACGCTACAAGAGTTAAAGGGGGAAGATACTGATAAGTTTTCCAATCAATAAGCCTGAAACAAAGCCCACCGCGCTCCAAACGAAGAGCAGGGACGCCAAAAATCCAGTTTTGGAATGGAGGGTTTTATAGATTGCCTTCTTGGTTTTCAGGATGGGGCCACTCGTATCCATAAGAGGGGTCACGGTGTCCCAAAACTTCATTTCTACTTTGCGGATGATGCGTTTTCGGTTCATTTTTTCCTGCTTAGCGGCTTGAGGATGTTTTGAGGATTCGGCCTTCGTCGTCGGCAACCACTCTGACGGTCTGTTTGAGGGCTTTGCCATCCGGCGTCTGGCCCTGGCCTGTGAAGAGCAGGAGGTAGCGATCGTTACCCTGCGCGGTGACTTTGGGCTTTTTATCCTTCAGGCTTGGATACCGGCGGTAGACCTGCTGGCACACTTTATCGAGAATACTCCGCTCCATTTCAACCTCTCATTCGTTTTCTGAGAAAAGCGGGGACATCAAGGTCGGTTGAATTGACCGTGGGTCGGCCGGGCGTGTAGGCATAAGCCGGCTCCCGATAGGCTTCTGTGGGCGTTTCAATGGGGGTTGAGGGGGTTTTACGGTGGGACGGAGCCTCGGTCCTGGGCAGATCGGCCAGGAATTTCTCGGCACCTGGGACGGCTTTTTCAAAGGGCAGGCCGCCCAGACCGGTCACGATCAGAATCACCTGAGCGCGATCCGTGAGGTTTGGATCGCTGATCACACCTGGAATGATCTCCGCGGCTTCTCCGGCTTCCTCGTGGAGATGGGAGAGGGTCTCGGTTACTTCCGCAAAGGTGAGGTCTGGCCCGCCGGTGAAGTTCGCAATCACGCCGGTCGCGGTGCTGAGGTCCACTTTTTCCAGCAGCGGGTGATTCAACGCCTGGTTGAGGGCTTTCATCGCCTTGCCCTCGCCCTCGCCGGTCCCGATGGCCATCAGCGCGCCGCCGCCCAGTTCCATGACGTGGCGGACATGGGCGAAATCGACGTTGATCAGACCGGTTTCAGTCAATAATTCGGAAATGCCCTGGACTCCCTGACGCAGGACGTCATCCGCCAGCTTGAAAGCCATTTCCAGGGGAAGATCCTTTGGCGCAACTTCCAGCAAACGGTCATTGGGGACGGTGATCAGGGTATGGGTGAACTCACGCAGCTTTTGCAAGCCGATGGCGGCATTCTTCTGCCGTTTGTTCATTTCAAAGGAGAAGGGAGTTGTCACGATGGCAATGGTCACCGCGCCCATGTGCTTTGCCACCCGGGCGGCCACCGGGATGGAACCGGTGCCGGTGCCGCCGCCCATGCCGGCAGCGAGGAAGACCATGTCCGCGCCGTCCAAGGCGTCGGCCAGGGCCTGGAAGCTTTCTTCGGCGGCTTTTTCGCCAACCGGCGGCAGACCGCCAGCACCGAGGCCCCGAGTGCACTTGGGGCCTAACTGGATCTTGACACCCGCCAGGGAACTTTTCAGCGCTTGCCGGTCGGTGTTGCAGGCGATGAATTCAACGCCGGTCATGCCGGCCTCGATCATCCGGTTGACCGCATTGCAACCGCCGCCGCCAAGGCCGACGACCTTGATCACAGGGGTTCTGGCTGTCAGAGGGGTGCGGTTTGAGATTTCGACGGGTTGAGTGTTCATCATTTTGACCTCAATTTCTAGTTGGCATTCCACTCAGGAAGGTTGCAATTTCTATTCCGGATTGCGGGAGGATTTCAACGGAACAGCCTGCGGCCCGAAGGGCATTGAGCTTTTCATCGGGAAAGAGCAAGGGGTCCGGAAAGACGGAAACCCGCTTGGCCAATTTGGCTTCTTCCAGGGAGAAACCAACCGTTGGGCTGTATTGCTTGATGATGGGGCGGACCTTATTCAGAACGACATCGGAAACGCCTGTCTCATGGGCGGGCAGGAGCAAATAATGCGTGATCGGTTTTTCATTGCCGACCGTTTTTCCAGCCGATTCCTGATTTTTCTCCTCCCCTGATTTGAAAATGGCCTGCAAGGCTGACACCGTGAGGTTCCCTTCCAAAACTTCAGCCAGCGTATCCAGGTCAAAAGTGCAGGCGAGGAGCGACCCATCGAGGGTGGGCATTTCCTGCTCCAGCTCTTCTCCGAGGCAGGCCTTCACGACCCTTTGAATGGTCTCAAGCGCTTGATCCCGATTGATCTGGTCAGTGGCTGGGTTGCCGGCATCCAAAATCAGAACGGAAGGACGCTCGCCGCAGGTCCTTTCGACCACGGCCTGCATCCACTCAAAGTGATTGAACCCCAGCTGGTCCTGCTGGCCTTCGGGCGTGCCATAGGGACGGGCGCCGGGCCAGCTTTCAGGCCCACCCGCGCCCCAGGTGAGGGAGCGGCTGAAGGTGTGGGCATAGCTTGCAATGCAGAATTTTTCCAGCAGAGCGCTCATCTGGCGGCGCTGCAAGCCCCGCACGGCCATTTCCATAAACGCGGTATCCCAATAATCCCCGCCAGGCTGGAGGGGTGGGAACACGGGGATCAGGCCAAGTTTCTCAATATAATCCGCAAGGGGAATGAAGCGATCAAGGAAATGGTCCACCAGGTTGTCATTCCGCCACCCGGTGCTGGTCCAGCCGGACTTGCTGTTGGGTTTATCCCCCAGGATGATATATTTCACGCCCCAGCGGGCATAGGTATCCAGCAGGATGGCGACCTCGTTGAATTTCCGGGCGAGCGGCAGCTCGCCTTTGAAATGAATGATGATTTCCTGACTATTCTCGTAAGCTGTTTGAAAAACGTCTTCCGGGATAGCCCGGTCAAAACTGGCTTCGAGGATCAATTGGCTGCTGCCCAGGGAATTCAGAATGGGGAACCAGGTTTCAACGCGGTTGCGGATGAGATATTCCGGTGCTGAAAAATATGAGAAACCTAGATTTTGCCGGATATTAGCCATAGTTTTTCCTTAATTAAAGCGAAATATTTTGATAATCCTCATTGCAAGGGTCATGCCAACTTATTATTCAATTCCTGCTATAATCTTTCTGCTATGATTTTGATCACCGGTGGGACCGGTTTTATCGGTAATAATCTGGTCAGGCACCTTTCGGACCTGGGCTATCCTCTAAAACTCTTGCTGCCTCCTTCAGACCAATCGCCAAACCTTCCCAAAGGCTTGCCTTTGGACGTGATCGTGGCGGGGTTGCAGGATGAAAGGGGGCTGAGAGCCGCGATGAAAGATGTGGATATCGTCTATCACCTGGCCTCTGCCGCAGCCGAGGGGCGGCTGGCGAACTTGAATGACGTGGATATCCAGGGCACCTTGGCGATCAGCCAGGCGGCCAAACAGGCCAATGTCAGCCGGATCATTTACCTCAGTCAACTGGGCGCAGACCGCGCTTCCGCCTACCCCCTTTTAAAGGCCAAAGGGATTGCTGAAAATTTCGTCCGCCAATCCGGTCTTCCCTATACGATTTTCAGATCCGCCATTGCTTATGGCGATGGGGACCATTTTACGAATAACCTGGCCAGGCTGCTCAAGCGTTCACCCGGCCTTGTTTTTCTTCCGGATCATGGGCGCACTCAACTCCAGCCGATCTGGGTGGAGGACCTCGTCACCGTCCTGACCTGGTCGCTTGACACAGCGGGTACGATTGATGAGACCATTGAGATTGGCGGGCCGGAGTATCTTTCCTTCAGGGCGATTTGCGATCTGGTTGCAAATGCCGCCGGACTGAAAAGGTCTTATGTCGATATTTCACCCGTGGCTCTCAATATCATGACTGAATTTCTGGAGATCCTGCGGCCAGGTTTCCCAACATCCGTTTTCTGGCTGGATTACCTGGCGACCGACCGGACGACCAGCCTGGATACTCTGCCGACCAGGTTTGGCCTCCTGCCGGCCAAAATGAGCCAGCGCCTGGGCTATCTCAAAGGAAAGAAATTTCAGAAGCCCCCGCGCAGCCCCCGGAACAAGGGCCGAAAATCATCTAAAGGAAAGAAGACATCCTAGCTATGGGATCCAACGCCGTATCCGTCCACGCCCATTTTTACCAGCCTCCCCGGGAAGACCCCCTTTCAGGCCTTATCCCCGATGAAAAGGGGGCTGAGCCTTTTCGAAACTGGAACGAACGCATCCATTCGGAATGCTATAAACCGAATGCCGAACTGGGCAATTACGCCAAGCTAAGTTTCAATTTCGGCCCCACCGTCCTCAACTGGATGGAAGGGTACGACCCTGAAACCTACCAGGCCATCATTGAACAGGAGCGGAGCAATTACCTCAAATATGGCGTTGGCAATGGCCTGGCTCAGGCCTATAACCACACCATTTTGCCCCTGGCTGACCGGCGCGACAAGCTCACCCAGATCCGCTGGGGCATCTCCGATTTCACCCATCGCTTTGGGCATGAACCGCAGGGCATGTGGCTGCCCGAAACGGCTGTGGATCTGGAAACTTTGACGCTGCTGGCCGACAGCGCGATCAGGTTCACCATCCTGGCTCCCTGGCAGGTGGAAGCCAGCGGCGACCTCAGGCCGAATGAGCCTTATCTGGTGGAATTGCCTGGCGATCGCGAGCCGATGATTGTTTTCCTCTATAACCAGAGCTTGAGCACTTCGGTGAGTTTTCTGAACGAGGCAACCCGGAATGCGGATTATTTTGTGGATCGGTGGGTCCACCCCGTCTTTACCAGCCTCCAGCCCGACCAGGACCAGATGGCGCTGATCGCTTCCGATGGTGAGCTTTACGGCCATCACAAGACCTTCCGGGAGAAATTCCTGGCGCACATGCTGAACGGCGCGCTGCACAGCCGGGATTATGAGATCACCTATCCGGGGCTGTGGCTGCAAACTCACCAGCCAACCCAAACCGTGAAGCTGATCGAGGCGACCTCCTGGAGCTGTCATCACGGCGTTGAACGCTGGCGGACGGAATGCGGCTGCACACCGGGGGCAAGCTGGAAAGCCCCGCTCAGGCAAGGCATGGAAGCGCTCGCCGCGGAGATTGACCAGGCCTACCTGGACTATATGATGCCCCTATCGCAGCGCAAATGGCAATTGCGGGACGCCTATATCAAGGTCCTGCTGGGGGAAATCAGCCTGGAAAGCCTTTTGCAAACCTATATTTCGGAACCCATTAACGCCGAGACCGCCCAAAAGGTCGGCCTTTTGCTGGCCGCCCAATATGAACGCCAGCGCATGTTCACCTCCTGCGGCTGGTTCTTTGAGCACTTCCACCGGATCGAACCGCAGAATAACATCGCCTATGCAGCGCAGGCCCTCTGGCTGACCGAACAGGCGACCGATAAGGACTTGAAACCCCTTGCGCTGGATGTCTTAAAAAGGGTGAAAGACGACCGGACGGGGCTGCGCGGCGATACGGTCTTTGCGGAAAGATATCAAAGAACCCAGGACTTCTCAGAAAGCGCAGTCTCTTACTTCAACCCTTCCAGCAGCTTCTCAACCTGATAATCGGAACCTTTTTCAGCTTCCAGGATTTGCTCAATCAATTTGTAGGCTTCAAAGAGCTTTTCAACGGCCTCTGTCAGGCTGGCTTCGGGCCGTGAGACCTGGTCGATGAGGCCGATCGTCATCATCCACCACATCATCGATTCGAAGGCCTCCTTGTTGAACCATAGGGCATCCCGATAGCGGTTCACGCCCAGGAAGGTCCGGGTTTCCTGATCCTCCAGCCATTTTTCCACTAGTCCTGCCGCAGTCTGCTCTTCCAGCTCGTCGGTCCAGCGCTGCTGGCTCACAAGCAGCTTCAGGATGGTGACGGCGCTATGCGCCTGTCCGGCATCAAAGCCCAGGGTTTGCAGAGTTTGGTCCACATGGCGGGCGAGGCCCCATTCCTCCAGCCAGCTGCGGCTGATCTCGGCATACTGCGGGTCTGGGGTGATCAGTCGTCCCAGCAGGCGCAGGTCATTCCAGACCACCAGCACCGTCCAGATGAAGGAATAATCCACCAGGTTATTCTGGATGTAGGCGATGATCTCAGCGTATTGCTTGGAGCCGGGAAAGGGGTAACGGGTCTCAAATACGCGCAGTTTCAGGATGTTCTCCAGGCCGGACTGCATTTCCTGGATGATGACCTCGGTATCCTGATTCCCATGGATAAAACCGTTGACGGACTGGATCAGATAGCGGAATTTCTCGGATTGGACGTTCAGGACTTCTGGGTTGAGCTTGTCTGCAGGGTCTGTCACCCTGGCCTGGAAGACCCATTGTAAATTCTGGGGGTTGATCAATTCCCGGGCGGGGTTCAGCACCGGCGCCAAGATCAGCTCACGGATCGCATCGTTGATGTTCGGGACCCCGCGGCCGTTGAGGTAGCTGGCAAGCTGGCGATATTGCCCGGTTTCGTTGTCGTCCACGGCCCGGAAATCGGCGAAGACTTTATAGGCATAGGCATCCAGTTCAAAATACAGACCCTTGTCCCGGATTTCTTCGGTGGAACGGATGTATTCTAAATCGGAATGGATCTCCTTGAAGATCACAAAGCGGTTCGGCGCGGCGCTGATCTGCAAACCTTCGCTCAAGGCCTTGGTTTCGATCTGGTTGGAGGCCTTATTGAGGAAACGGGCGGAATGCTGGATCCAGCCCCGGGTGACGCCATAGTGATTATGGTAGATCACGAGCGCGCGCCGGCTGTCAACGCCGTTGGAATAAGCAAAGACATTCTCATCTACCCGGCCTTCGCTGGGGTGGAAGTCATAGAGCAGGAAGTTCTCCACGCCGGCAAACAGAATCCGCCGCCGCAGGATGGGGAAGATATCCTGTTCGTGGCGCTGGATGAGATAATTATCCGGTTTTTCTTCCCAATAGGGGCGGTAATATTCCATGCCGTATTTCTCAGAATAACCTTCAATCTGCCCGTGGCCAAACATGGGAAGGCCGGGCATCGTTGCCAGCAGAGTGCAGATCCCGAAATACTTATCGCCCTTGCCAAATTGTTCGACTGCGGTCTTCTCATCGGGGTTGTTCATGAAGTTGACATAGCGTTTGAGAATCTGGGGGTCAAATTCCAGGGTATTCTTGATCAGCTGGCGGTATTTCGCGTTTTCTTCGTTGCGCAGCATGTTCATAAAAGCGCTGTTATACACCCGGTGCATCCCCAGCGTGCGCACGAAGTAGCCCTCCATCAGCCAGAAAGCTTCCGCCAGCAGCAGGGTCTCGGGGACTTCCGTGGCGACCCGTTCCACCACTTCCCGCCAGAACTCCACCGGGAAAACCTCGTCAAACTGGGCTTTGGTCATGCTGTGTTCCGCTCGGCTGGGGATTGCGCCGCCCGTTCCCGGCGAAGGGAACCACAGACGCTGGTAATGCTTCTTGGCCAGGGTCATCGCGGCATCAAAACGGATGATTGGGAACTTGCGGGCAACGTGCAGGATAGTTTGGATCACGGCCTCGCGGACTTCTTCCCGCAGGTAATTCAGTTGGGCGGTGTCATTCCAGGGCATGCTGGTGCCATCGTTCCCGTGGTAGATGTAACGGGTATCGCCGCTCTGTTTGTCCACCCGTTTGAAGACCACCGCCGCATCGGTCCGGTCATAATAATGATCTTCAATATAGATGCCCACCCGTTCATCCGGGCTGAGATCGGGGCCGTTGAAGCTGTAGGTGGGGAAGGGGCTGTAGGGCAATGAGAGGAACAAATCCGGATGATGGAGCACCCAGTCCGAATCGATCCCCATGTGGTTGGGGACCATATCGCTGGCCAGCCGGATGCCGCGCTGCCAGGCGCGGTCCCGCAGGTGCTGGTAGGCTTCGTCGCCGCCCAGGTCCTGTGCGATGGTATAGTTCCGCAGAGAATAGGCCGAGGCCACAGCTTCAGGGTTGCCGCAGAGCTGCTTCACCGTCCGGGAGGCGTTGCTGCGTTCCCAGATGCCGATCAGCCAGAGCCCATTGAAACCCCAACTGGCCAATTTGTCCAGTTCCCCATCGGGAATTTGATCGAGGCGGGTGATCTCCCGATGATATTCCTCCGAGAGTTGATAGAGCCAGACATAAGTGTTCTTCGCGACCATGACGGTCCGGGGCATCCAGTCGCTGTCCGGTGAGAAGTTTTCTTCATCCAGCAGGGTGGGCTGGCCGTACTTGGGGACGGCGGTCGGGCCAGGCCCGGTGAAAATCTTTTCCTCTTCTTCGCGGATCAGGTCAAGCGAGGTCAGCAGGCGGTAAAGGTAATCCCCCAGAAGTGCGCCCCAATGTTTGCGGATGTATTCCAATTGGCCGGAAAGCGAATGGGGGACGGCCACCGCGGGCGCGCGGAGCATTGTCAGCAGGTCCTGCTGTTCCGGGCCAAAGGGGGGCATGGTTTTGAAAAAGCGCTGGAGCTCTTCGATGGATTGGCGATAGACCGTGGCCTGGGTCAGCTGCGTATCGTCAAACAACTCAGAAAATGAGACAACGGCCGGGTTTTGGTTGGTGACCCAGAGCATGATGACTTCTTCGAGCGTGATCTGCCGGTTGGATAAACCTTCTGTCTCGCCCGCCAGGTAGCTTTCTACACTAATCTCGTTCTGATATACTGCAACAGGCGGGAACTCCTCCGTGAAACGGACCAGCAGGGTCCCGACTTTTGGCTCTCCCAGCGCGCCGGTCAGGTCTTCCAGGGCTTCCGCCAGGATGACCGTGTCAACTTGTTTGCGGTAAAGCTCAAAGACCATGTGCAGGATTTCATCAATCAGTCCGATCGCGTTGATCTCGCCTGCCCGGACCGCCCGTTCGGGAAAGGCTGCCAGGTCCCGCTGTTGGTTGATCTTTTGGGTGAATTTGCGCGCAGCCAGGAAATCCGCAAAAACCACATTTCCGTCCGTCGTAAAAAGGATTTGGTCAAATCCAAACTTCTCACGGGCTAAGCGGGAAACGTGGAATTCAAACATCAGACAGTTCTCCTTGAAATTGGATGGTTATTGTTGAAATTATACTATCGTCCTGAGTCTTATAAGAAAAAAGCCGCCCGGCCGGGCGGCTTTTTGATCAATTTTCTCTTTTCAGAATGTGTGTAACGATGTTGGACCCGCTCCCGCCGATGTTCTGGGTCATGCCAAACTCGGCATCCGGCACCTGGGTGCCGACGGCCTGGCCGCGCAGCTGTTGGACGACCTCAACGATCTGGTACATCCCCGTCGCGCCGACGGGGTGCCCGCGGGCTTTCAGCCCGCCGCGAGTCGCCACCGGGATCCTGCCGCCGATCCGGATCTCGCCTGCTTTGGCCAGGGCTGGCCCCTGGCCGGGTTCGGCAAACCCGCTGGCTTCGAGTGAAAGGGCGGCCATGATCGTAAAGGCATCATGGTATTCAAACACATCAATATCCTCGGGCGCGATGCCGGCCTGCTCGTAGGCCGCTTTTGAGGATTTCTCCGCGGCGGAGAGCCAGAGCGGATGCGCGCGGCTGTGGACGGCGATGGTATCAGTTGCAGCGGCGGAACCGGCCACGACAATCCTCGGCGACCCCGGGGCCAGCATCTCCACCGGTGCAAGGATCACTGCTGCCGCGCCGTCGCCAATCGGGGAGGCATCCATCAGGTTAATCGGGTCGCAGATCATCGTGGACTTGATGAACTGCTCCTCCGTGATCGCCTTTCGAAAACGGGCAAAGGGATTTTGGACGGCATTGGCGTGGGCGTTGATGGCGAACTCGGCAAAGTCAATCCCTTCCCAGCCATATTCATGCATGTAGCGCTTCATGATGAGGGCATTCAGCGCGACGAAGGAAAGTCCATGATCGACTTCCCAGTCCGCGTCTGCCGCTGTCGCCAGCGCGCTGGTGATCTCATTGCTGGGCGAATCGGTCATTTTCTCGACGCCCACAGCCAGGGCGATGTCCGCTTGACCGGAGGCAACGGCCAGATAGGCCATTCGGAAAGCCGCCCCGCCGGAACTGCAGGCGGCTTCGATCTTGACGGCATCAGTGAAGCGTTGGCCGATCCAGTCTGCAACCATCGAGCCCAGCTGGCCCTGCTGGTTGGCTACGCCCGACATCATGTTGCCGACATAAATCGTGTCAATCTGGGAAACCTGGGCTTCGGCTTTGGCTTCCAGGGCGGCATAACCGGCTAGCTCACGCAGGGATTTATCCCAGTGTTCGTCAACTTTGGTCTGTCCAATGCCAATGATGGCAACATCTCGCATAGAAGGATATCCTTTCTGATCAATTCATCCTGATTATATCGGAAAGGTCTATCAAGTCCTATCAATCTGCCCCAAATCGGCGTAAAGTATAATAGATTCAACCATGTTCCACCGAATTTACACGCAGGAGCGCGATTGAAGCGATTAACCTTTTCCCTCCTATTGTTCCTCATGGCTTTCACGTTGAGCGCCTGTCAGCGGCCGGCCAGGCTGGAGCCTGCGGCCTCGCTGCCCACGGCTTATGCTGAAGCGCTCCAAACTTTGTCGCCAGAAAACCGCGAAACCAGCGCGGAAAGTGGGGAACAGGCTCGTCTTGACCCCTCCCTGACTCCGGACCAAGCCAAGACGATCTGGCTCCATCCCGGCATCCCGGAGGCCTTTGCAGGTGCGCTTGACCTGGGAAACCTGACTCGGACCGCAGAGCCAGCGGGCGCAGACCTGAGCCTCGCACCCGTTCCGATTTCCGAAGGGGCGGCCGATTCGCCCATTTGGACTTATGCTTTGGCCGCGCCCTTCTACACCGTCACGGACGAACTCAGCCTGGCGGCTTTAAAGGGCCTTTGGCAGGGGCGGCCCGCCGCGGTAGGCTTTGAAAAGATCATCCTGACCGCCGACACCGCAGCAACCCTGACGGTTCTGCTGGGCGAACCCAGCGAGGCAACGGTGGAGGTCCTGGGGGCAGCGGAATTGCCCTCCTATGCCCTGAGTGGCGAGGGACTCCTCGCGATCCTGCCCTTTGATGCGCTCACGCCCACTTGGAAGGTGCTGCGGGTGGAAGGCGTTGCGCCGATTGATGCCGATTTTGACCCCGCGCTCAATCCGCTGGCGGCGCGGTTTGAATTGCAAGGGGACAGGGATCAGGCCCCCACTTTGCCGGCGGGCAATTATTTTCCTGACCGCAGGACGGTTCTGGTGATGACTGGCGTGACGGCGCTGACGCGGGCCACCGCCTACCAGATGGAAATCCGGGGCAACACCTTCCCGGGGACTGACATTCAAGACTGGCTGACCAGCGCGGATCTGACCCATATCAGCAATGAGGTCCCCTTCGCAGAGAATTGCCCGACCCCGGACCCCAACCAACCCAACCTGATCTTCTGCTCCTCGCCGGACCGGATCGAACTGCTGGAATATGTTGGGACGGACATCATCGAACTCACCGGCAACCACATGCTGGATTACGGCGCGGCTGCAATGAATTTGACCCTGCAAATGTATGAAGACCGCGGCTGGACCTATTACGCGGGCGGCTGGGACCTTGCGGACGCCCAAGCGGCCCGCCTGGTCACGCATAACGGCAATAAGCTGGCCTTCATCGGTTGCAATCCCGTTGGCCCAATCAGCGATTTCGCCACGGCATCTCAGCCCGGCTCTGCCCCCTGCGGCGATTACGGCTGGATGCTGGACGCGATCTCTGCGGCGCAGGCGCAGGGCTATCTCCCCATCGTGACGCTGCAATACAACGAGGATTACACAGCCATCCCCAGCAGCCAGATGATCGCTGATTTCCAAAGCCTGGTGGAGGCCGGCGCGGTGGTGGTGAATGGCAGTCAGGCCCACACGCCCAAGGTCATGACCTTTTACAAAGACGGTTTCATCCACTACGGCCTGGGGAACCTCTTCTTTGATCAGATGAGTGTCTATTATGGCGAGACCTACATGCCCTATACACGGGATGAATTCATTGACCGGCTGGTGTTCTACGATAACCAGCTGGTGAGCGTGGAACTGCTGACGGCGGAACTGGAAGATTATGCTCGCCCCCGGCCGATGACCGCCGGCGAGCGGGAGGCTTTTCTGGGCCGGATATTCATTGCTGCGGAAGACTATTTGGAGTGACCATGCCAAAAATTTATGACGTTTCACTGCCCATCACACCCGAGATGGTTGTCTGGCCCGGCGACCCGCAGGTCACGATCCGGCAGGTCTCAGCGCTGGAAAGGGGGGATGAATCGAATGTCTCCCAGATCAGGATGAGCGTCCACATCGGCACGCATATTGACGCGCCCCTGCACTTTCTCAGAGATGGCAAGCCGATTGGCGACATTCTATTGGAGAAGCTGGTGGGCAAGGTGGTGGTCCTCGCCCTCCCGGACGATGTGGGAGTGATCTCCCGGGCGGTATTGGAAAAGCACCCCCATTTGCATCTGCTCGATGAAATCAAAAAAGTTCTCTTCAAGACTCGCAATTCCAGTTCTGCTCTGGCAGAGGCCATCGAATTTGATAAGGCTTACGTCGGGCTGGATACGTCAGGCGCGCAATTCTTGAGCCGGTTCGACCTGGACCTGGTCGGCGTGGACTATCTGTCCGTGGCGGCCTATCACGATACGGATCGGCCGCACGAAATCCTGCTGGCGCGGGAAGTTGTCCTCCTGGAAGGGCTTGATCTGGCCGAGGTGCCTGCGGGGATCTATGACCTCTATTGCCTGCCGCTCAAGCTGGCGGGCTGTGAAGGCGCGCCGGCCCGGGTCATCCTTGTGGAAAACTGATTTTGCGGAGGGGGAACAAATGGCTCCCATCCTGCGTCATAGCACTAAGCTATAAAGAAACTCAAGGAGGAACAGATGAAAAAATTATTCATCGGTTTGGTCCTGCTGACCCTCATTCTCTCAACAGGGTGCAGCGCGATTACACCGTCAGCGGAAGACAATCAGCCTACAGAGGAAGGAACGGAGGCTATGACGCCGTCCGAACCTGGTGTGCAGATGAGCAGCCTGCAGCGTGAAATGGCGCCGGCTGTGACGGATGCCCAAATTCAGACCCTGGCCCGCGACAACACGGCCTTCGCATTGGATTTCTACAATCAGCTGCGAACCGCTGATGGCAATATTATCTATTCACCCTTCAGCATTTCCCTGGCCCTGGCGATGACCATGGCAGGCGCAGAAGGTTCCACCCAGGCCGCGATGCAGAAAGCGCTCCGTTTGTCTCAGCCCGTGGATACCCTCTATCCGACCTATGACGCGCTGCTGTTGGCGATTGAAGCCTCCGAAACGGCCTCGAATGAAAACGAAGAAGGCGATCCATTCACCCTGAACATCGCCAATTCGATTTGGGGACAGGCGGGCTATCCCTTCAAGGAGCCTTTCCTGAACACCCTGGCGCAGTATTTTGGCGCAGGGATGTATACTGTGGATTATCAGCAGGCGCCTGAACCAGCCCGTCTGGCGATCAATGGCTGGGTGGAAGATGAAACCAATGGCAAGATCAAAGACCTGATCCCCGAAGGGGCCATTGACACCCTCACTCGCTTGGTGCTCGCCAATGCCATTTACTTCAAGGGTTCCTGGTACACGGCTTTTGACGAGAACGCCACAGCAGCTGCGCCATTCCATTTGCTGGATGGCTCCCAAATGGATGTGGATCTGATGACTCTATCCGGTGAACATCTGATGTATGGCCAGGGGAACGGCTACCAGGTTGTCCAACTGCCCTACATGAGCGCCGATTTCGTGATGACGCTGATCTTGCCGGATCAGGGCGAATTTGGAGCTGTTGAGAGCGCCTTATCCGCTGAAAGCTATCGTGCGATGACCAACGGCCTGGACTATAAGCTGGTGGACGTGCAAATGCCAAAATTTGATTTTGACACCAGCGTCAATGCAAATAACATCCTGGTTGCGCTGGGGATGGGAGAGGCCTTTGACGCCTCAACAGCCGATTTCTCCGGAATGACGGACGAAGATAAGCTGGTGATCTCGGATGTGATCCATAAAGCCACGATCACTGTTGATGAAAGCGGGACAGAAGCCGCCGCCGCCACAGCCGTCATCATGAAGTTGACCGCGGCGCTGCCGGAAGACGCGCTAAAACTGGTCCTGGACCGGCCGTTCCTGTTCTTTGTTGAGCATCAGCCCACCGGCTCCATCCTCTTCATGGGCAGGGTTGTTGAACCCTGATTGAGGATCAACCTGAAAGAAAAAAGAGGGAGCTGTCCCAAAAGTAAGGGACAGCCTCTTCACATAAGTGGACAAATATGATTCAA
>WOYY01000033.1 GCA_011620555.1 Anaerolineaceae bacterium
AGCGCCTAACGTGACCTATACGCCGGATGATGGTTTTTCGGGCATGGACAGCTTCACGTTCCGTGTGTGTGATGGTGAAGCATGCAGCGATCCGGCCACGGTGAGTATCACCGTTGAAGAGAGCGAAGGTTGGGATTACTTCTTCCCGATATTTTGTCACTAAGGTGAATAACCCCCTATTGGAAAAGGCTGTCCTCGTTCCCTGAACAGTAGAGTGCGCACCAATAAATGTCAAACCCACATGTGGTGCGCAGAGAAGATCTGCGCACCCTACCGTTCCTATTCCCTTTTCACTCTGGATATGTTATACTAATTCGGCTGTCAAAACCTTTTGACAGCCTATTTCACACGCCTCTGGATTCATCCTGCGTGCCCATATGATGGGTGAGGGACGAGCAAAAAGAGGCGGAGGCTAAAACGCAAAGGAGTTATAACCCCATGTCTGTTGTCACAATGAAAGCGCTCCTCGAGAGCGGCGTCCACTTTGGTCATAGGACCAATAAATGGAACCCCAAGATGCGTCAGTATATCTTCACTGAGCGCAACGGCATCCATATCATTGACCTGCAGCAAACCGTCAAATTGCTGGATGAGGCTTATGATTTCATCCGCGATACAGTCGCCGCTGGCGGCACGGTCCTCTTTGTGGGCACCAAGCGCCAGGCGCAGGATACCATTGCCGAACAGGCTGCCCGCTGTGGGATGCCCTACGTGAATGAACGCTGGCTCGGCGGCACCCTGACCAACTGGTTCACGATCCAGAAACGGATCTTTGAGCTGGACCGGCTCGAACGCCTTCGCGATAGCGGCGAGATCAACCTGCTGACCAAAAAGGAAGGTTTGATGATCGAACGTGAGATCGCCCGGCTCGAGAAACGACTTTCCGGTCTTCGCACCATGAAGGGCCTGCCGGACGTCCTCTTTGTGATTGATGTCATGCGCGAGGATACCGCCGTGCATGAGGCCAATGTCAAAGGCATCCCCGTCATTGCTTTGGTGGACACCAACTGCAACCCCAAGAACGTGGACTATGTGATCCCTTCCAACGATGATGCGATCCGCGCCATCAAACTGCTGGTCGGCAAAATTGCTGATGCTGTGATGGAAGGCAAGACCATCCGCGGCAAGGAAGCCGATGATGATGAGATGGTGGATGCAGCCATGCCTGCCGAGGTCACCCGCTTCATGGATGACGAAGAACTGGAAGACGACGAACTTCTTGGTGAATCCACTCTGAAGCACATGGGCACCAACAAAGTAGCCAGGCCCGCCGATGAGGATGAAGAGGCCGAGGACTTGGAAGAGGAAGAAACCGAAGTTCAATCCGGCGGTTCAGAAGCCCCCGAAAAAGCTGTAGAGGAAGCTGAAGAAGAGCTGGAGTAAGTTGACGAAGCTGAAGAAACCCATGGCGCCGAAGAAGCCTAAGTGATAATCATCTTGAAGAATACGAGATAGGAAAGACAAACATAATGGAAATTACCACTGAAATGATCAAAGAACTCCGAGAGGCCACCGGCTGTGGCATTCTCGATTGCCGCTCGGCGCTGCGTGAAGCCGATGGCGATTTTGACAAAGCTGGCGATATCCTGCGGGAAAAGGGTTTGGCCAAAGCTGCCAAACGCGCTGGCCGTGAGGCTTCTGAGGGTGTGATTGAAGTCTACCTCCACGGTGATGGCCGGCTGGCCGTGATGCTTGAGATCAACTGTGAGACCGATTTTGTTGGCCGCTCCGAAGGGTTCCGCGAACTGGCTCATGAGCTGGCCCTGCAGATCGCAGCCGCCAATCCGCTCTATCTGACCGAAGAGGATATCCCCGCTGAGGATCTTGAGCATGAGGCTTCCATTGCCGCAGCCCGGGCTGCCGAAGAAGGCAAACCGGAGAAGATCATCCCCAAGATTGTTGAAGGTTTCCTCCAGAAATATAAAGAAGAAACCGTTCTGCTCAACCAGGCTTACATCCGGGATGGCAGCAAAACCGTTCAGGACCTGATCAATGAGCAGGTCATTAAGCTGGGCGAGAAAGTTGTCGTCCGGCGGTTCGTCCGCTGGACGCTGGGTGAAGAATCCGGCGAAGCGGAAGCTGAAGAAGAAAAATAATAACACCAAGGCCAGCCATCAGGTTGGCCTTATTTCTATCCACCCACTATTGGACCCTGGAGGTGTTATGACGGATACATTTGAAAATGGTTTGATCTATAAACGGATTCTTTTGAAGCTGAGCGGGGAAGCCCTGGCAGGGGAGGGCGGCACGGGAATTGACCCCACCAAAGCGAATGACATCGCCGAGCGGGTCAAATCCGTGTGCTCGATGGGCGTGGATGTGGCGATCGTGATCGGCGCGGGCAACCTCTGGCGCGGCAGCAGCGGTAAACATGCTGGGATGGACCGGGCCACCGCGGATTACATGGGTATGCTCGCCACGGTGATGAACGCTCTGGCGCTGATGGATGCGCTGGAACGGATCGGTGTGGAGACCCGGGTTCAGTCCGCGGTCGAAATGCGCTCCGTTGCGGAACCCTATATCCGCCGGCGGGCGATCCGGCACTTGGAGAAAAACCGGGTGGTGATCTTTGGCGGCGGCACGGGGAACCCTTACTTTTCCACCGATACAGCCGCGGCCCTGCGGGCGATGGAGATCGGCGCTGATGTGGTCATCAAGGCCACCAAAGTGGATGGCGTCTTTGATAAGGACCCGGTCAAATTCGCGGATGCCAAAAAGTTTGACCACCTGACCTACATTGATACGCTCAATCTCCGGCTGGAAGTGATGGACAGCACCGCTGTGTCGCTTTGCATGGAGAATAAACTCCCCATTTTGGTCCTCAATTTATGGGATGTGGAAGCCCTGCCCAATGCCCTGCGCGGAGAAGCAGTCGGCACGCTCGTGAATGACGAGGCGTAGCCTTGACCTGTTGGGTGATATGGACTAGAATTTAACGCCTGTAGGAAAGCCCTCGTAGCTTAATGGATAGAGCAACTGCTTGCGGAGCAGTAGGTTGTGCGTTCGAGTCGCACCGAGGGTACACAAACCGCCCAGGAATTTCCTGAGCGGTTATTTTGTTAATGGGACTTATTCGCTGGTTATTTCTGGCGTATCAGGTGCAGGAATTTTCCTGCACCTGTTTTTGTTGGGGTGATGGTTCAATCCCAACGAGCTTTTTGTACGCATCCTTGATCAATGAAAACGCTTTAGAGAAGCCGCAGAGGAAAATGACCAACTGAAAGTTATCCATCCGGAAGGCGCCAGCCATGATATCCGCCGCACCCGCTTTGATGGATATATGCCAGCCCTGAGGTCGTTTATTGATAGGATTTACGCAGCAAACTGACGAGCTGTAAATTGGTTTGTTGAACAGTGGCGAGAGTTGAAAACAACAAGTTGAAAATATCCCACCTGTCAAGTCAAAAGAAAAAGTCATTAACAGGGATCTCCTTAACAGGGATCTC
>WOYY01000094.1 GCA_011620555.1 Anaerolineaceae bacterium
GATCATCGAGGAGGGGTGCCACAGCCGTTGTTAAGTAACTACTACTGTCTATCATATACACCACCTCCTCACTTCGTGGGATCGCGTTAAGCAAGGGGCCTTGTTTAGGTTCTTCCTAAAGTATCACATAATCACTTTAATTTGTCAATCAGCGCGGGGTTAAATTGTTAAGGCCGGGTTTCACTGCTGCCAACCAGCTGCTTGGTATAATTCGATCATTATTGAATTTGAGGAGGTTTAGTGTTATGAAATACCGGAGATTTGGATCCCTGGACTGGAAGGTCTCTGCGCTGGGTTTTGGCACGATGCGCCTTCCGGTTTTGGATAACAACAGCGGAAAGATCAATGAGCCGCTGGCAATGGAGATGATTCGCCATGCGATCGACGAAGGCGTCAATTACGTGGATACGGCCTATCCTTACCATCAGGAACAGAGCGAACGGTTTGTGGGGCGGGTGCTCAAGGATGGCTACCGCGAAAAGGTCAAACTGGCGACCAAGCTGCCTTCCTGGCTGGTGAAAGAGGAAGCCGATTTCGATCGCTTGTTGGAAGAGCAGCTGCGGCGCCTGGATGTGAACCAGATCGACTTTTATTTGCTGCATTCGCTCAATGCCAAGACCTGGGCCAATTTGCAGGGACTGGATGTGTTTGGCTGGGCGGAAAAGAAGATGGTTGAAGGTTTGTTCAGCCACCTCTGCTTCTCCTTCCATGATGGATACCCTGTCTTTGAGTCGATCGTCAAGGCTTATGACAACTGGACCATGGCCCAGATCCAATATAATTATATGGATAAGGACTACCAGGCTGGCCAAAAGGGTCTGAGACTGGCCGCGGACCGGGGGCTGGCCGTGGTGGTGATGGAGCCGCTGCGGGGCGGCCGCCTGGCGAAGAACCCCGCTCCCCCGCAGGTGGAGGCCGTCTGGGCCAGGGGCGAATACGACTGGACGCCGGCGGCCTGGGCCTTCCACTGGGTTTGGAACCAGCCGGAGGTTTCCACCGTCCTGAGCGGCATGAGCACCCTGCAGCAGGTGGAAGAGAACCTCGAAACGGCCTCCGCTTCCGGGATTGGCCGGCTGACGGAACAGGACCTCGCGCTGGTGGAAGAGGTCCGCTCGGCCTATGAAGGACTGGCGCCGATCCCCTGCACCCAGTGTGAATACTGCCTGCCCTGCCCGAACGGCGTCTCGATTCCCAGGGTCTTCGCCATCTACAACGAGGCGAGCATGTACGAAGAATTCCACAACGGCAGGTGGGCCTATACTAATCAGATCTCGATCGAAGCCCGGGCGGATAACTGCATCGAGTGCGGCGAATGTGAGGCGGCCTGCCCGCAAAATATCGAGATCATCGAGTGGCTTGTCAAGTCGCATGAAATTTTGACGGAACCCCAGTAATCGCAGTTTAGATGAAATTTGCCCCGGCTCAGGCTGGGACTTTTGTTATTCACGCGGGCATTTGCTTGCTGTTCAGGGGAGATACTTCTATAATGAACCCATGGATACCCCACTGAAAACTCATCGCCGACCTTTTCCATGGCGCTGGATCCTTTTGGGTCTGGCGGTTTTGCTGACCGCTGTCTGGCTATTCCTGACGCCCAGCGGCCTGCTCGGTAAAGCTGATGCGATCGGCTACGCCGTTTGTCACCGGATTGACGCCCGCTCCTTTCACATCCTCGGCAGGCAGTTTCCGCTCTGCGCCCGCTGCTCGGGGACTTTCATCGGCGCGATGCTGGGGCTGGCGTATCAGACGGTTTTTGGGCGGAAGGGGAAAATGCCCCCAACCCTCGTTTTGGTGCTTTTTGGCGCGCTGGCCCTGGCCTGGGTGCTGGATGGGAGCAATTCCTTCCTGATGCTGCTGCCCGGCGACCGTTCGGTTTATGAGACCACGAACTTGACCCGGCTGCTGACCGGGACGGGCATGGGGCTGGCGATCTCCGTGGTGCTGCGCCCGGCTTTCATCCAGACGGTCTACACCACCTGGGAGGACGAATCCGTCTTTGAGGATTGGAAGAAACTCCTAGGCCTGCTCCTGGCGGCGGCTTTGCTGGACCTTTTGATCCTCCTGGAAATTCCCTGGATCCTCTACCCCCTGGCTCTGGTCGGGTCCCTGGGTGTGGTGGTCCTGCTGATGGTCGTCTACTGCATGGTCTGGGTGATGATCACCAACCACGAGAACCGCTATGCCCGGTTTCGGGAGATCTGGGTGCCCCTGGTGGGCGGGTATATGGTTGCCATGCTCCAGATCGGCGTGATTGACCTGCTGCGCTACCTCTGGACGGGGACCTGGGCGGGTTTTGTCCTTTAATTTTCATTACAACTTTGAAGTGGGAAAACCGTATAATATTAAGTAAAGGTCCTTATTGAAAGGAATTATGGTATGGATATTTTAGCGGCTTTTGGCCTCTCGGCCAGCGCTGGTTTGAATGCCTATATCCCCCTGCTGGTGGTATCCCTGCTGGCGCGTTTTACGGATCTGGTCGAACTTTCGGACCCCTGGTCAGTGATGGAATCCTGGTGGATCATCGGGTTGTTGATCGCTCTCTCACTGGTGGAATTCTTCGCCGATAAAATCCCGGCTGTCAACCACGTCAATGACGTTGTCCAGTCCTTTATCCGGCCCACTGCGGGTGCGATCTTGTTTGCGGCCAGCGCCAATGTGATCACTGATATTCATCCTGTCATCTCGATGGCGGTCGGTCTGTTGATCGCGGGCGGCGTCAACGCGGTCAAGTCTTTGGCTGTGCGGCCTGCTGTCACGGCCGCGTCAGCCGGAACGGCCAATGTGCCGGTGAGCATTCTGGAGGATGTGGTCTCCACGGTAGTTTCGCTGGTTTCTGTGATCCTGCCCGTCCTGCTTGCGGTGTTGTTGGTGCTGGTTGGAATTTTGATCATCTGGTGGGTCAGCCGGCGCACGGTGGATGAACGCGATGAGCCCAAAGACTGATCGTTTGTCCGTTGAAGAGTCATTATTATAAAATTGTCTTATTGAAAAGGAATGCTCATGTCTTATCAAACGAATAACCAAAATCCAAATTATGGTCAGACCACGTCTTCCTTGGCGGTGATCAGCCTGATTGCCGGGATTGCAAGTTACTTCATCGTCCCCTTGCTGGGTGCGATTGCCGCGATCATCACCGGTGGTATGGCCAAAAAGGAAATTCTCAACAGCGGCGGCGCGATCGGCGGGCTGGGGATGGCAAAATGGGGCGTGATCCTGGGCTGGATCAATATCGCTTTCAGCCTGATTGGCCTCTGTATTGGTATTTTAGCAATCCTCGGTGTGGTGTCCCTGCCCCTCTGCTTCATCCCATTCTCTGATCTGAACCTGAATTACTAATTTGTTATCGGTTTCCGAGTGTGCTAAAAGGAGAAATTATGTCTGAAGAAATCAAAATGCCCAATCCCCCTGAACCCGAAGAGGCGCCTGAAAAAAAGAATCGGACCGCGCTTTGGATCATCCTGGCTGTGGTAGTCGTGCTCCTGCTCTGCCTTTGTGTTGTGGTGGTCGCAGGGGTGATCCTTTTCGCAGTTTCGGACGGCGTCTGGAATTCCTTTAATTATCAGCTTCCCGCGTTGCTGAGTTTGATATAGGAATAAAATTGACTCGCACCACAAAAGGGACGCCCAGCAGCGTCCCTTTTGTGGTTAACCTGTGACCTGGATCAGTCCCCCGGTTTTGGCCAGCTCCACCAATTGGTCCAGAGCTTGGCGGGCTTTTCCCCGAGTGGCTTGGTCCAGCTGGAGGTCCTCAAATTCATCCTCATCCAGGACGAGGCAGCTGCCATCCGGGTAGGCCAGCAGGTCGAGGGCCAAATCCACATAAGTGATCCGCCCGGGGGTGAACTCCGCCGGCTGGGTGACATTGCAGTACCAGCCTTTGAGCCAGTCATCGTCTTTGTCGTGGATGGCAAAGATGTTGTACCAGCGGTCGGCGTAATAGCGCTCCACAAAGCGGTCGTTCTCCCGCAGGAGGATGCCGTGGAAGGGGAAATCGCTGCGGTTAAAGCGGGCCTCGATCAGGACGCTGTGCTCGTCCCGTTCGAGCACTCGGCCGTCATAGCGCCAGGTTTCCTCGTGTTTGGTGTTCAGTTTAATGACGGTCAGGACTTCGGCTGCGGTGTTCATTCGCTTTCCTTTCCATTTTCAAGGCAGAGCAGATCTTCAGGCTCGAAGGACACGGTCAGCGGCCTGCCCAGGGTCTGCGGCTCCTGCAGCAGGACTTGAAAACTGGGCAGGGCCGGGTTGATGGTTAAGGTTACCAGATATCGCTCACCCTGAAAAACCTGATCCACGACTTTTCCGGTGATCGGGTTGCCGCCTTCTCTGGCTGGGTAGCGCGCCTGGCCGGGGCGGAAGAGCAGGGTTGCGGCCGCGCCGATCGCGGGAGGCTGGCCCTGGCAGTTTGCCCTCACCGGCCCGAAGGGCGTGTTGACGGTCAGGGGGGCGTGCTGGGTCACCGTGCCGTCAACCAGGTTACCCAGGCCGAAGAACTTGGCTACCCAGACATTTTTGGGGTGGTGATAGATCTCGTGGGGCTGGCCGCTTTGCAGGATCACACCGTCATGCAGCAGGAGCAGGCGGTCCGCAATGGCGAAGGCCTCTTCCTGGTCATGGGTCACGTAGATCGCGGGGACCTGAGTCTCCCGCAAAATGCGGCGCAGTTCCCGGCTGAGCTGCTCCCGCAGGGTACGGTCCAGGGCACCGAGGGGTTCATCCAGCATCAGGAGCCGGGGTTCGGGGGCCAGGGCGCGGGCCAGCGCGACCCGCTGCTGTTCGCCGCCGGAAAGTTCGGTGACTTTGCGCCTGGCAAAGCTGGTCATGTGGATGGTTTCCAGCGCAGCCTGCACCTTTTCCGCGATCTCGTCCCTGGGCCTGCCCTGCATCCGCAGACCGAAAGCGATGTTTTCGGCGACGTTGTGATGGGGGAAGAGGGCATAATCCTGAAACATCAGGCCGAATTCGCGTTCGTGGGCGGGGACGTTGGTCAAATCGATCCCGTCCCAAAGCACCTGGCCGGCCTCGGCTTCTTCCAGCCCGGCGATGATCCGCAGGAGGGTGGATTTGCCGCTGCCGGAGGACCCGAGCAGGCAGATGGTTTCGTCATCCTGGACAGTGAAGGAGACTTTTTTCAAAAGGGGCTGGCCTTCATAGGCTTTTTCGATGGTTTGGACAGTGAGCATTAGAAAATTTCCTTGCCTGGCAGGCGGAGGCGTTCGATCAGGAAGATGCCGGCCGCGCAGACCAGCATCAGCAGGGTGGACATCGCCAGCGCCTGCCCGTAATTGAGCGCGCCGGGCTGCGAAATGTAACGGTAGATTGCCACTGGCAGGGTGGGGTATTGCGGGCGGGTCAGGAAGGAGGTCGCCCCAAATTCGCCCAGCGAAATGGTCAGAGCGAAGATCATGCTGACCAGGAGTGAAGGCGCCAGCAGGGGGAGGTCCACTTCCCACCAGACCCGGAAGGGCCGCGCGCCCAGCACCCGGGCCGCGTTTCGCAGGGAGGGCGGAATGCCCTGGAGGGCCGGCCCCAGCGTACGCACGACGAAGGGCAGCGCGATCAGGCTGTGGGCGATTGGCAACAGGATCGGGAAGCTCAGCGTGCTGAAGGGCGGCTGGTTAAAAACGATGATGAAGCCCAGACCGAGCGTGATGGCGGAGGCGCCCAGGGGCAGCATCGTCAGCGGGTCGAGGACATGGTTCAGCGGGCTGCGTTGTTTTTGGGCGTAGGCCACCAGCAGGCCCAGGCTGACCGCGATTGCGATCGTGATCAGGGCGAAGATCAGCGAGTTACGAGCGGCCTCAATTGGCGGGACATAAAAGAGGGAATTGCGGGGATTTTCCCACAGCGCTTGGTAATATTGCAGGGTGAAGCCGCGGGCGATCTCGCCGCGCTCTCCCCGGTTGGCGTCCAGCTTCACCACCGAGCGCAGCGTCAGGGCCGCCAAAGGCGAGACCAGCAGGGTGAAGAGCGCCACCACCAGCAGGGCGACGATCACCGTTTGGAAACCGCGCTTGGGTTTGCGGACGGGCAGCTCCTGGGCGCGGGAGGAGGCTGCCAGAACATCTTTGCGGCTGAGCTGGTTGTGGGCGATGGTGATCCCCAGGGTGCAGATCAATTGCAGGATCGAGAGGACCGCTGCGAGGGGCAGGTTCAGCAGATGCATGGCCTGGATGTAGATCTCCACTTCCAGGGTGGCAAACTGCGGCCCGCCCAGCATCAGGATCACGCCGAAGCTGGTGAAGTTAAAGAGGAAGACCAGCAGGGTGGCGGAGAGGATTGCGGGGCGCAGCAGGGGCAGGGTCACTTCCCGGAAAGTCCGCCAGGGGCTGGCACCGAGCACCTGGGCCGCCTGCTGCAGGCGGGCGTTTTGGCGCGACCAAGCGTTGCTGACCACCCGGATGATGATCGTGGTGTTATAGAAGACATGCGCCGTCAGGATCGCGCCGAAGGTGTTGAGAAATTGGATGGGCGGCGTTTCGAGGTCGAAGAGCGCCATCAATCCCAGGTTCACCCAGCCCCGCGGCCCCAGCAGGGCATTGAACCCGGCCGCGACCACCACGGTCGGCAGGATGAAGGGCAGGGTGGAAAGCAGTTTGAGCGTCTTCTTGCCCGGGAAAGTGAAATGGGTGAAGAGCCAGGCGCCGGGCAGACCGATCGCCAGGGTCAGCAGGGTGGAAAGCGTGGCCTGGAAGACGGTGAAGCGCAGCGGCTGCCAGACCTGGCTCCAGTCCAATGCGGAGAGGTCGAAACCCCATTCCGGTGAGATCAGCAGGTTGAAGATGGATAGCAGGGGCTGATAGAAGAAATAACCCAGGAAGGCAGCGGGCAGCAGCCAGAAAAGCGCCGCCCGCCAGGTGGGTTGTTTAATGCGTCCGCCAAAGCGGGCTGTAGGCAAGCTCACTGCAGGACCGTCTCCGTCCAGGCATTGATCCAGGCTTCCCGGTTGGCGTTGATCAGGTCTGGGGCTAGCGTGGCAGGGTGTTCGGGGATGTCCACGTTGTCTGTAAAGGCCGCAGGGAGCTGGGCTTCGCGATTGACCGGGAAGACAAACATCTGGAGGGGGATATCCTCCTGGAAGGCGGGGCTGAGCATGAAGTCCAAGAATTTCTCAGCCAGGTCCCGGTTGGGGGTGCCGGCGAGGATGCCGGCAAATTCGATCTGGCGGAAGCAGGTGTTTTCGCCGATGATCGAGGCGGTCGGGGCCTCCTCGATCGGGGATTCGGCGTAGACGACTTCGGCTGCGGGGCTGGAGCCGTAGGAAACAACCATCGGCTGGGGCCCCTGGCCGGAGGAGCCGCTGAAATTCGTATAGTAGGCGGTCTCCCAGTCATTGACCACCACCAGGCCGTTATCCACCAGCTGCTGCCAGTAGTCCAGATAGCCATCTTCGCCAAATTCAGCGATGGTGGCCATCAGGAAAGCCAGCCCGGGTGAGGATGTGGCCGGGTTTTCCACGGCCAGCAATCCGGCATATTCCGGCTGGATCAGTTCTTCCAGGGAGGTCGGGACGGTCAGGCCGTTCTCTTCAAAGTAGGCTTTGTCGTAATTGATGCAGACATCGCCATAGTCGATCGGCAAAATCCTGTTATCGGCGTCGAGCTGGAACTCGGCCGGCACCTGCACCAGAGCAGGGGAGGCATAGGATTCGAAAATCTCCGCATCAAGGGCGCGGGTCAGGAAGGTGTTATCCACGCCGTAGAAGACATCGGCCAGGGGGTTGTCTTTGGAGAGGATGGCCTTGTTGAGGGCGGCGCCCGTATCACCGCTGCGGATGAACTCCACCGTGGCGTTGTTTTCAGATTCAAATTGGGCGATCACATCCTCGCTGATGGCGAAGGAATCGTGGGTCATCACCGTGAGCGTGCGGGCATCCCCGGCGGAATCGGTCGGCGTTTGCCCGGCGCAGGCGGCCAGAATGCCAGCGATCAGCATCAGGCTCAGGAAAAGAATTGTTTTTTTCATGGGTATAACCTCTCTTTTAATCGGTTTCGTTGCAGGTATGAATGCAAAGTAAGATGCCGCTGTCAATGGATAGGGTTGCGGTATCAGCCGTCATCACATTGCTGAGGCCGCGGGTCCGGTCGGGATAGAGGGTTTCATGACGGAGGGGATAGGCCAGTTTGGCGGTGGTGACGCCCGGCACCGGCCCCATCAGGGGGATCAGGGAGACGAGCTGGCCGGGCCGGCCGCTGAGGGTGGCCTGTTCCCGGATCAGGAAGACTTCCCGTTCGCCGTCGATCAGACGGACGTCCATTTGGGCCAGGCGGGGCTGGGTCAGCAGGTAGATGTTGCCGAGGGTGTGGTCCAGCCGGTCGCCCAGCGCGGCCACGATCCGGATCGCGGCCGGGCCATAGTCAAAGGCGGCATTGATGCCGAGTTCCAGGTCGGTCTCGTCTTTTTCCGCGGGGTAGCGCCGGACGGGGACGCCCTGTGATTCGAGCCGCGCCACATCGGCCGGGTTGGCGGAATCAAGGTCGCCGAGGATCAGGTCCGGGGTCAACCCCAGGGTGACGAGATGGCGCAGTCCGCCATCGACCGCGATCAGGATGTCATCCGGCTGGAGAAAGGCGCGCAGTTGCTCAGGCCTCTCCAGGGGACCATTGGCAAAGAGGATTACCCTTTGACTTTCTTTGGTCATACAAAAAACACCCTCTCTTGGCGGGGAGGGTGTTGATTTGCGAACAATTTTCATCCCTCCGCCGGCATTATCCGGATCAGGTTTTGCGGGTCGAGGACCGATTGTCCTCCTCTCAGCCTGAGACTTCAGGCTCCCCGTTCAACTGTCTTATTGTTTATTGACTACAGGATTATCGTACCACATGGAAGAGGGACTTGTCAATTTTCATAGCCAACATTCATCCCAACAGGAATCGAACCTGTTTGCCAGGCCTGGAAAGCCTGGCAGCTCACCCAGCGGGATGAATTTCCTGGGAGGGTAAATCCTCGGCTAAAATATTTTGGGAGAAATTTTCGACACCAGACAAGCCCCCTTTGGCTGCTAATTCACTCTGAATTTTGCGGTAGCCTGCTTCCATCAGTTCTGCGGTGTTGCTGAAGTCCCAGGTTGGGAGGGTGTCAATATCGCGGAAGGAGAAGCAATGAACAGGAACGCCCTGTTCTTCGGCCAGCGATTTTTCGAGTTGGATGTAGCGTTGACTGACTGCGAAGGCCAGTTTCTCGAAATATTTCGGCAATGGGACCGCGTTGTCGTCGGCCTTGATCTCCATATCGAGGTCCAA
The DNA here is from genome assembly GCA_011620555.1 of Anaerolineaceae bacterium. Taxonomy (GTDB): domain Bacteria; phylum Chloroflexota; class Anaerolineae; order Anaerolineales; family Anaerolineaceae; genus Brevifilum. Next base: position 9,239 of record WOYY01000094.1, read on the forward strand.
TGCGATGATGTGCGTTGCCCCCAGTTGGAGCGCAGGTTCAATCGGCAGGTTGCTGACGGCGCCGCCGTCAACAATCAACTGGCCATCTTTTTTGGACGGGACAAACCAGGGGGGTAAAGAGATGGAGGCAAGCAAACCTTCTAAGACGGGATCCTGCGTGTTTTTTCCATAGATGACGGGTTGGCCAGTTTCAATGTCCGCACTGACCATCCCCAGCCTGGCGCCGGTTAGATCTTCAATGCGCAGGTCCGGCGTGATCCCGAGGGATATGAAATATTCCTCAACCTTTTGACGGGAACGCTGGCTCGGGTGCCCGATCAGGGAACGGAGCACCAAATGGGGAACCCTGGGGTCCAGGATCTGCATTTCAGCCACGCCCTTCCAGGCCTTTTCCAGCGTGGCAAGCCCCTGTATGTTGCAGCCCCAAAGCGCCAGGCCAGCCGCATTGACGGCGCCGATGGAAGTCCCCACCACTAGGTCCGGGACGAAACCCGCTTCAATCAGCGCACGGATGGCGCCAACTTGCAGGGCGCCTCGAGAGCCGCCTCCCCCCAGGACAAAAGTTAAAGTTTTTTTTGAATCGGTTTTGTTCATCATGCCAATCAAAATTAAAAGATCCAGTCGGATGTCAAGCTTTTCCTGAATCCCGCGAATAATTCGGGGAAGGGGTGAACAACGCCATTGGTTTGGGGAGTCGACCGGCTGGTCGCAGATTGAACCTTTTCATTGAAGCGCCGGGTTGGGTCACGGCTTCTGGCATTTTTTGTCCACCTCAGAATTGGGCATTGCGGATGGGCCTTGGTTCTTGGTTTCTTGTGAACTAAGACCTTGTGGCCCTTCGCCAGCTTTATTTTCTGGTTTTTCTTCCTCAGGTTCAGATTGTTTTGCTTTTTTTTCAGTTTTTAAAATATCTGCAAATCGTTTAAGGAAACGATCACCTATCAATCCGTGCATCATCATTTTCCATTCGGCGGTTTCATAAACGGTTCAGCATAAACTTTTGCCGAACCTGGTTGTTTCGAATGCATCTACGAATAATGAAATAGCCTATGCGTAATTCTGTTTTAAAGGTAACATCGCAAGATACCCTTGTCATCAATCAAAAGTTGTATAAAAGTGTTATCTGTTTTTAGGTGGAGATCAGGGGATCAAGCCGAGCTGCCGCGCCTTTGAGACGGCCTGGGTGCGCCGGTTGACATCCAATTTTGTGTAAATATTATAGGCATGGCGTTTGACGGTATTAAGTGCCAGGTACAGTTCAGAGGCTATTTCTTTGTTGGATTTGCCCTCCGCGATCAGGCTGAGAATCTCAATTTCCCTGGTTGAAAGGGCAATTTCTTCTTCGAGGGAGTCCGGCAATGCATTGGGTGGATTCGCCGCTTTGGTCAGCGCGGGGTTTTGCTGGGCATTCTCAGTTACGGGCCGAATCTCTGCGATGAGGCTGTCAATGAACTGGACCGAGGGGAGATAATTCGTGGAATTTTCCTGGACTGCCCGACATTGGCACAGCAGGTTAAGAAGTCGGCTGCCTTCATCCAGATAGACACGGCGATAACCTTCCGGCTCCCCCAACGCCAGGGCTTCCAGAAGATGTTGGACGGCCACTTCTTGTCCGAGCGATTCTTCCGCCATCGCCTGAATGACCAGGATTTCCATCTTGGAGGTGACTCTTTGGAAATTCTCGATCTGCGGCAGCAAGGTCTGCAATAGCTCAAGCGCCCGGCGAAGATCATTTTTGTGGTCGGTATCCTGCCCACGGATCAACAGGAAGCGGGCTTGGATGATGGTGAGGTATTCGAAGATATGGTAGGGATATTTTTCCAGCGGGATGGCTTTGGTCAGGTCCGCAAAGTCACCTTTCTTCCACCATTGCTCCGCACTGATCAGGTCATCCCGCATTAACGCCAGGTTGACGGCAACTCCAGAAACGATGCTGTCATCCCATTGGCTGGATTCGGTGCTGAGGGCCATGTGGGAAGCCTGTTCAACGAGGGCCTTGGAGCCTTCAATATCCCCTTGGATCTGGCGCAGCCGGGCCAGGGTGATAATGCCATCCAGTGTGCTGATGGACCACAAGGTTTGAGAAACCTCGCAGCCATCTTCCAGTAATTGGTTGGCTTCTTCCAATTCGTTGCGTTCCAACAGGATGGCGCCTAAGCCGAGGTCCACCAAACCGGCCAAAGGGAGCTGTTTGCCTTCGGGGCCGATCGCTAAAAATTTGGCTTTCTGCAGGGTGGACCAGGCCAGGCTCAATTTCCCTTGCAGAACGAGTACATCGGCCAGTTGGGCGGACGCGATGGTCGAGATCAACAGGTTGTTGGACTGCCGGGCGTTCCGGATGGTCTCGCGCAGGGAAGTAATGCTCTTCTGGGTGTCGCCGGAAAAGACATAATAGAGGCCGTTATCCAACTCGATCAGACTGCGAATAAATGGATTTTCCGTATGCATATACTTGGCCGCATTCCGTGAGAGTTGGGTGGCTTTTTCGGTGTCGCCATTCAGCAGGGCCAAAGTGGAGCGGCAAATATCCAACCCGACCAGCAGGTAAAGGATATTGGGATCGGTGATCTGTCCATCCGCATGATCCCTTTCGAAATGGTTATTAATGATCTCGGGGTATTGCAGGCTCAAGGTGTTTTCCATGTTGTTAAGCAACTCCGTTGCCAGGTCTAATTGGTAGGTGGCGATGGCACCCCAGGCATAACCGAGCGTCAACCTGAGACGTGGATAGATCAGATCCCAGGGCAGTTTGCTGACCCAATGCGTCAGGGTGAAAATATTCCCGAACTGGATCATGGTCTGAATGTTGCGCTCGATCAGGTCCGCGGCCCAAGTGATGTCTCCTGAGGCAAAGGCATAACGGAAAGCCTCATCCAGATTGCCATTTTCTTCAAACCAAAGAGAGGCCCTTTTTTGCAAAACGGGGATTTCATCCGGATTGATTTCCGAGTGGATATGCCGCAAAAATTCGGAGAACAGCTGGTGGTAGCGGAACCACTCCCTTTTCTCGTCAAGGGCAGTGATGAATAAATGCCCGCGCTCCAGCCTGCTGAGCATCACGGCCCCGTAGCCCGGTTGGGCATTCGGGTTGACGACGGCTTCAACGAGTGAACTGGTTAGGGTATCTAAGACAGAACTGCGCAAGAGGAACTGGCGGACCTCATCGCTTTGTTGGTCCAGGACTTCTTCGGCCAGATAATCTACCAGGTAGTGAGAGTCACCTTCAAGGCTGGTGAACAGGGTGTTCGGGTCGGCATGGTTGCGCACGGAAACAGCCGCCATCTGCAGGGCTGTTACCCAGCCATCGGTCCTTTCGCCAAGCGCTGTGATGGTTTCCGGCGGCAGGTCAAGCCCCATCACCTGCTGGCAAAACTGGGCCACCTCTTCACCGGTAAAACGCAGGTCGTCCACTCCCAGGTCCACTACCATCCCCTTTGCCATCATTGTGGTGATATCCAGCTCCGGCATAACCCGGCTGGCAATGACCAAATGCAGGTTTTGAGGGATGTGCATCAGGAGGAAATTAATACTTTCAAGGATGGCCGGGTTCTCGATGTTTTGAAAGTCATCCAGGACCAGCGCCATTTCTTCTTGTTTTTCAGTGATTTCGTTAATTAGCAGGGTGAGGCCAATTTCAACACCGCCGGATTTCGTGGATTGGAAGAAATCAAGGGTCTCTTCGCCTATGCCGGGATAGACATTCTGAAAGGCACCGATCAAATATTGGTAGAACCGGCCCGGATCGTTGTCTTCGGCGTCCACGGTGAGCCAGGCGACCGGGAGATCTATGGACCTAGCCCATTCGATCAGTAGGTTGGTTTTCCCAAATCCGACCGGAACCGCTAACAGGGTCAGTGGCCCTTTGACGCCGCGCGCTATCCGCTGAATGAGCCTTGGACGGGAAACATATTCAGGAGGGTTTTGGGGAATAATAACTTTTGTTTGCAGCAGGAGTTGCTCATGGGGATATGCTTGTTCTGGGGTCATAAGTTGTATTTTAACAACAATGAAAAGATGATCAAAATCAATCCTTATCTTGTTTTATTATACTGGTTCTCAACCAGGTTGGTGCAATAACTGCTGTAAGTAAAAAAAGGCAGTGCTATTCCCCCTGTGTTGGGCATTCTGAGAAGACTTATTTAAACAGAGAGAGGATGCCGGTCATGGTCAGGACGATCAAGATTGCCCCCATCATATTCGCAACAAAGGAAGTCCAGATATAGGTGGTCAGCGGCACGCGGTAGATCCCGCTGGAAATGCCGACAAATTTTGGCCCGAAGCCGGGAATGGCACGGACAACCAATTGGTAAACAGGGGATTGAATGGGAAGCTGGCTGATCGGGGCGGGGAGCTTCTCTTTTTTCTGTTCAAAATCTGTCAGGCTGCTCATTTGATCGCCCAGGAAGTATTCCAACAAGGCCGCGAGCGTATTTCCCACGGTGAAGATCCCAATAGCGAACCAGGTGCCGTTCAAAGTCAAGGCCAGGAAGGTAACGGGTTCGGAGGGAATCGGCGTTAACCCCAAGAGCGCATAGACCGCCAGAAAAATGAGGGTGCTTAGACTTTCATTGTTTGAGATGAAGACTTTGAGTTGATCGATATCTAAATTGATGGCAAAGATAATGGCAAGGACGATAAAAATGACAAGGGGGATGATTTTCTGCCATTTATTTTTGTGTGTAGTGATACTGGAACTCATGTGCTTTCCGATGAGAGGGGGGCGTGGTGGGAACAGGATTCTCAGCGGCCTGCCAGAGGGCATTCGCGATCACAATGGCCGCATCGGGGCGCCCCAGACTGCGAGCGTTCTGCGCCCTGGCGGTCAGGTGCTTTTGATGCTCCTTCAGCCATGATGCCACGGTTTGATAAAATACTTCTGGTGTTTCTGCGATCACACCAGCATCGTTATCCAGGATAAAATCAACATTCCCTTCTTCCTGCCCAGGCAAATAATCGATCAAGATGATGGGCAACCCGGCTGCGAGGCCTTCCGAAAGGATCAATCCACCCGCTTTTGTGACCAGGAGATCGGCTGCTTGCATCCACTCCGGGATATTGTCCACAAAATTTTTCACATGGGTCGGAAACGGCCAGGCATAATCATTCAGACGTTGATTGAGGTCATCATCTCCACCCGCGATCACGACCACCTGAAACGGTTCAATAATATTCTCCAATGTTACCAGGTTTTCAAAAATTCCGCTGACTCGTTTGCTTCCCACCACCAGTAAGGTTGTCAGGTCGGGGTCAAGGCCCAGTTTCAACCGCATTTCCCGGGGGGTGGCTTTGGAGAGCTCGAAGGCAGGGTCAACGGGGATGCCGCTGATGGTGATCTTGTCCGGATCTATACCAAGCGTCAGCGCTTTTGCTTTGACCCGTTCTGAAGCCACATAATAGTGGTCAGGCCCTTTATTGAACCACATGGCGTGCACATCCGCCAAATCCGTGACGATGGTGAAGAAGGGGATATGAAAGTCCAGGTTATTCAGAACGGAAGCAACTGGTGCGCTGAACATCTGGGTGGTCGACGCGATCGCATTGGGCTGCCATTTGGCAATCATTTGGCGAAGTGTTTTTTGTAAGGCAAGGGTCAGCGTGTCTTCCATCAGGGTCTTGATGGAGGGGCTTTCGCTGATCTCATAGGCAAAACGGTAAATGGCCGGGTGGTTTTTGACGTTGGAATCATAATTGATCTCTGCTTTTTGTAAGAAGCGAGCGACCGATTCCTCAAAAACCGGGTTGACGATGGACACTTCAACCTCAGAAGGGTGTTGAAGTGTCAGGGCTTTGGCAATGGAATTCGCTGAACTGCGATGACCGAAACCGGAATCGCTGGTCAGGATCAAGAATCGTTTTTTATCCGGCATACGCCAATTCCGTTGGTTCCATGACCTGGACTGGATTGGATCGTCTTTCAAGCATTTTTAATAATTTTCGCATTCTTGGTCGATTAAACCGCTGCATCACGATCGGCACTAAATTGTTTAGGAAAGCATATAGGACCATCAGCCAGCCTACCAAAACAGTATTCCACAGGAAGAACAGAAAGCCGGGCAGGATCATCAGCCAATGGCAGATCTCGGCTCTGACGCTTTCCTTGAGCCAGCGCTGTAAATACGCCAGGTCGTTTTCGGCGGGTAGGCGCCTGATGGAGAAAGCGTTCTTATAGAGCGCAGACCCATTGGGGATCAGGTGCTTCCAGCTGCGGACTTTGAAGAGCTTATCATAAATGGCGCCGCCTTGCTCCCATTTGTGGGTGTGGAAGAATTTCCGATCCGGGTTCAACTTCTCTAAAGGGATTTTCGAACTGCTATAGCCGATCCCCAGATGAAATATGAGCCAGGCAACAACATCAACGATGATGGTTTCAACCGTGTCTAAAAAGATGATTTGCATTGCTTCACCTTTGGATAAATCGTCAAATTTATATTATTGAGTTTATTTTTTGACGATCCGGTGTCATGTATCGAAAGTGCTATAAAAGTATTAAATCCGACTCAGGCCGGTAGATAAATCAATAGCCCTGCCCACGGGGCTTGGCGGTTGGGGCTCATTGCTGCCCCCTGCTACCAGGAAGGCTCTCTTTTGACATTTTGCTTTCTGCCCATGACCAGAGCAACCACGACGCCCACCACAAAGCCGCCGATATGCGCCCAAAAGGCCGTCCCGCCGACATCCTCAGCCACTCCCAGCGAAAGGACGCCATTGAAGAGCTGCAGAATGAACCAGAAGGCCAGCAGGATGGAGGCTGGGAGCGCCCTCAGGGTCATGAAAAAACCGATTGGGATGAAGGTCTGAACCCGGCTGCGGGGATAGAAGATCAGGTAAGCGCCCAGGACTGCGGCAATCGCGCCGGAAGCGCCCACAGTGGGGATGGCGGAGGCGGGGTTGAGGAAAGCGTGGGTCAGCGCGGCAAAGACCCCGCCCGCCAGATAGAAGATCAGGTAGGGGATATGCCCCAGCCGGTCTTCGACGTTATCGCCAAAGATCCAGAGGTAGAGCATGTTGCCCGCCAGGTGCATCAGGCCGGCATGCATGAACATCGAGGTGAAGATGGATGTCACGTTGCCGGGGTTCAGGGGGGCATTCAGAAAACTGACAGGGATAAAGGCAAGCTGAGACATTAGGGCGCTATCCTGAGTGACTCCGGAGAACCATTCAAAGAGGAAGACGATGACATTCGCAGCGATCAGGAAATAGTTGACAACAGGCGTCCGGCGGGTCCTAATTTGATCGCGGATTGGGATCATGTTTGATTGCTCCTTAATTTGCGGATTATTAAAACAAAACCATTGATTGCGCTTGGTCTGATTTTACCCTAGAGCATGGAGGGAGGGAATGGAGAGGGGGCGGAGGCGGTTGGAAGCCCCAGGAAGCATTTTACGTTAAGAACCTTAAATCGCCTTAAAAACTATACTTTGCCAATTCATTACGTCCCCGGTCTTTGCTGTCCGACCGAAGGCGCGGCCTTCCCGGATGCAATGAAAGCGGCACCCAGGCTGCGCGGGCTGTCTTCTTCATCGGAACCCGTCTTGATCGGCGAATCGTCGCCCATGCCATCATCCACG
>WOYY01000054.1 GCA_011620555.1 Anaerolineaceae bacterium
GATACTGACATTTTTATTTGTCGAATCTTATGACATAATTACTCGCGAATGACACGTAAATCAGAGTAATTATATCGAAATATTGGAGGTTTGTGAATGGAAAAGAGAGTGCTGGCCGCCTCAGCCAACCCCGGAAAAGTCAAAGAGATCAAAGCCATCCTCCACACCCTGGACCTGACCATCATCTCAGCCAAAGAAGCCGGGATCGCCATCGACGTGCCGGAAACCGGGCAGACCTATGCCGAAAATGCCCGGATCAAAGCGGAAGCCTATCAAAAGGCTTCGGGCCTGATCGTTTTGGCGGATGATTCCGGCCTGGAGGTGGATGCCCTCAATGGCGCACCGGGGATCTATTCCGCCCGCTATGCCAGCATCCCCAACGCCACCGACGCGGACCGCCGCAACTATCTGCTTGAACAATTGAAAGACAAAACCCAACCCTGGCCCGCCCATTTCCATTGCACGGCCGTCCTGGCTGGGCCGGCCGGCGTTTTGGCCGTTGAAGCAGGGCGCTGCGACGGCCTCATCATCCCCGAAGAACGCGGCTCCGGCGGTTTCGGCTATGATCCAATTTTTTTCATCCCAGAGGAAGGCGCCACGATGGCGGAACTGAGCGAAGGGCGCAAAAACCAAATCAGCCACCGGGCCAAAGCCCTCCAAGCCCTGATCCCCGCCCTCCAGCGGACATTCAACTTGACTTGATCCAAACAAAACGCCAGGGATTTCCCTGACCTTTTGCTTTGGATCGATGATTACCATTGGTTTAGATGGACCCGTTTGCGGTCAAAACGGCTCACAGGCTCCGGCTTCAATGCTGGATACCCTATCGCAACCATCGAGACGGGACGGACATCACTGGGCAGTCCCAGCAAATCCTGCATCCCTTGCATTCGGTCGGCATCCGGGAAAACGCCCAGCCACGCCCCGCCAAGGCCCAGCCCATGGGCGGCCAGCAGGATATTCTCGGTGGCTGCTGCGCAGTCCTGGATCCAGGTCGCCCGCTTGCTCTCCAGTTTGCGGTCGCTGCAGATCAGGATCGCCAGCGGCGCATATTTCAACATTTGAGCATTGCGATGAAACTCCGGAATCTGATGCAGAATCTCCGGATCGTCAATCACAACGAAATGCCAGGGGCGCTCATTCCTTGAGGAAGGCGCCTGCATCCCGGCCCGCAGCAGTTTCTCGATCTCCTCATCGCCGACGGGGTCTGAACGAAAATCCCGCACGCTGCGGCGGGTCATTATTGCCTCATAAATTTCCACAATAAACTCCTACTCTGTACGGTTAAAAATGATGGCATCCACATAAATGTCCATGTAATCCGCCACGGTGGTCAGTTCGATGTAAGCCACCCGGTCCAGGATCGCTTCCGCCTCCCGCCGACTCGGTTCCGAGACCAGCATCATCTGGGCGCCGATCCCGGCCGCGTTGCCGATCTGCCGGTAGCGGTCCCGCGGGATTCGGGGGAACATCCCAATCCCGATCGCGCTGTCCAAATCCAGATAGGTGCCAAAGGCACCGGCGACCAGGAAACGGTCAAGGACATCGGCCGAAATCCCGGATTCACTTAATAATACCTCCACTCCTGAGCGAATGGCAGCTTTTGCCAGCTGGATCTCGCGGATATCGCCCCGGGTCACTAGGATCGGCTTGCCCGTCCCGGATTGTTCCGCAGAGACCAGCTCAATGGTCCCGCCCTGGGGGTGGTCAACCCGGTGTTGCGTTGCAGCGGTGAAACGGCCAGCCGCATCAACCTGGCCCGATTCCAGCAGCTGCGCAACCACGTCCAGAATCCCGGAGCCGCAGATCCCGACCGGTGCGAGGCCGTCCACGGTGGAGATATGCCATTCTCCGTCAAAGAACTGCGCCCTCTCAATTGCGCCCGGCACCGCCCGCATCCCCGCCTGGATATGCGCGCCCTCAAAGGCCGGGCCTGAGGCGCAGGAACAGCTGAGCAATTTGCCGTCTCTGGAGAGGCTGATCTCCGTGTTCGTGCCAATGTCGAGCGCAAGCGAATTCCCTGGCAGGCGGTGGATCTGGCTGGCCAGCAGCATCGCCACATGGTCCGCGCCAACGTAGCCAGCAATGTTCGGCGGCAGATAGACCCTTGCGCCCGGGGCGCAGTCCAGCCCCACAGAGCGGGCCGGGAAGCTGAGCGATTGGGTCGCCGCGGCGACATAGGGAGCCTGGCCCAGCTGCCGGACCGGCAAGCCCGCAAAGAGGTGGTGCATCGCGGTATTGCCCACAACCACCAGGTCCACCACTTGAGCGGCCTTAATTTGAACTTCCGCACAGAGCTGCGTAATCGCCATGTTGAGCGTTTCAACAACCCGGCGCTGCAGGGCGAGACGGTCGGCCTCACCCTGGTTGGCATAGGCGATCCTTGCCACCACATCTTCACCATAAGCGATCTGCGGGTTCATCGCCCCCATCCGGGCCACGGCCTTGCCGGTGCTCAGGTCCACCAGGAAGATCGCCATCTTGGTCGTGCCGATATCCACGGCCAGGCCGTAAGGACGGGCAGCGGGGGAAAGCGTGCCAATCACGGCATTCTCCGCAGAGAGGACGAGCTGACCCGCCCAATCCTGCTCCCGCATCCGAGTTGAAAACTGTGCTATCACGGCCAGGTCGTTCTGGGGATTGGCTTTGACCAGCGGGAACGCATCCATCAACCGGTCCCAATCCGCGCGCAGATCCGTCAGGCTGGGGGGAGTCAATCTCAGCGGGCGGACGGAAACAACGGGGGCCACATCCACCGCCTGGGAAACGCCCTCCAATTGCAGCCGCTGGGTGGCGGTCAGCGATTCGGGCGGGATCTCAATTTTCAGGTCGCTCAGGGGAAAAGCCCGACAGGCCAGACGCCAGCCCTGCGCCTGCTCCGCCGCGGAAAAAACGTCCTGCTCTTCCGCCGTCGCCGGGGAAAGTTCCCCTGCCATCAGGCGGACCTTGCAGGCGCCGCAGACCCCCACCCCGCCGCAGACCGCTGCCAGAGCAATCCCGGCCTGCTGGGCCACAGCCAACAGGCTCAGGCTCTGATCCGCTTCAACGCGTTTGCCAATGGGTTCAAAATCAATTTGAAAGAGCGTCATTCACGCGCCTCAACATCGTCGTGATCGAATCTACGCCTTAGTTTTTATAACCGATCATCCGCAGGAAATCCTTGCGCCACTGAATGCCGTCTTCATCTTCAATGCCCCGCGGCCGTTTGCCATCCGTCACACCCAGAATCGCCCGGCCTTCGCCGACATCCATCACGACAACATCGGTCTGATTGGCCGTGGCGCAATAGATCTGGCAGACCTCGGGCACATTTTTCACCTGGTTGAGGACGTTGATCGGGTAATACCCTTCTCCAAGGAAGATAATGAAGGAATGACCCGCGCCAATTTCCTTGGCGTTCGTCTTAGCCAATTCGATCATCGCCTCATCCGTCCCGCTCCAGCGCACCAGACACGCGCCGGAGGCTTCGCAGAATGCCAGCCCGAATTTGATCCCCGGGACACTGCTGACCAGCACCTCATGGAGGTCCTCCACGGTCTTAATGAAATGCGACTGGCCCAGGATAAAATTGATCTCTTCGGGCTTTTGAATTCGAATATTCCTGATCTCCATAGTGCAACCTCCTTTAAGGTGTAGAAAAATTTTAACACACTTAAGCTCTGAACCTCAGATGGGAATGAAAAAAGGCGCCCCGCAAGGCGCCTTCTCTGGTTCATTGAGTAATTTATGCCGCATAGAGCTTTCGGTGGACCGCTGAAAGGGCGCGCACCTGATCGCCCGCGTGGTAGGAGGAGCGCACCAGAGGTGAACTCTCAACCCATTTGAAGCCCAGGCCCAGGCCGTAATCCTTCAGTGCTTCAAACTCATCCAGCTCGTAGTAGCGCTTAATGGGCAGGTGTTTGCGGCTGGGCTGCAGGTATTGGCCGATGGTTAGGATATCCACGCCCCAATCGCGCAGGTCGCGCATCGTGGCCTGGACCTCTTCAAAGGTCTCGCCCAGGCCAACCATGATCCCGGACTTGGTCAGCACGTCCGGCTCCAGCCTGCGGGCATGGGACAGGATCTTTTCAGACCACTCATACCTATCCTGCGGCTGGACCTGCTTGAAAAGCCGCGGCACGGTTTCCACATTGTGATTGAGGATCTCGGGCCGGGCGGCCATCACGATCCGCAGGGCTTCAATGCTGCCCTTGAAGTCAGGGATCAGCACTTCCACGGAACAGCCGGACAGCAGCTGGCGGATTCGGCGGATGACCATCGCAAAGATCGGCGCGCCGCCGTCCCGGCGTTCATCCCGGTTCACGCTGGTGATCACGGCATGCTTCAAATCCATCTGCTTGACCGCCTGAGCCACGCGTTCCGGCTCGTGCCAGTCCATCGATTCCGGCCGGCCATGCTTCACATCGCAAAAGCCGCAGGTGCGGGTGCAGACATCACCCAGCATCAGGAAGGTGGCTGTCCCGCTCCCCCAGCATTCACCCATATTCGGACAGCCGGCTTCCTCACAGACCGTGTGGAGCGCTTTGCTCCGCATCAGGTGCTGAAGGTTCTGATAAGTCTCTCCGCTGGGCGCGCTAATCTTGATCCAACTCGGACGCCGGAGCGGGGTTGTGTCGATTGTTTCAGGATTTACTCTATTTCTGGTCGGATTTGTCGGCATTCTACCTCCACGAACATTATACCATCTGAGAGGAGGTGTGTAAATTCAACCAGAGCGGTTCTAGATTGGGTCGATCAGGGCACCTCCGGGCGGACGGGAACGATCGCCCACATGATCAAATAGATCCATCAGCCGGCCGAGCCGGTCAGCGCCAGAAGGACAAACAACCGGCGGACCAGGGTCGGATCAATTGCCAGGTAATCGCCCAGACCAGCGCACACCCCGCCGATCATCCCCTCACTTGGAATTCAATACAGTTTCTTAGGGTCATTCCTCGGATTAACTCCTTTATATCTCTTTACGGGAAAGCCCGAGAAAAATATTAAAAAGGCCCTCACTTTCAACTTTCTCCCGGAAATTCAGAGTCATTCCCAGCAGGCTCCGGAAGTGGTATAAAAGAGAACAAATCGTGAACAACAAAGGCGCTCTATGGACTATCCAAACACAACTTGGCGCGTGATCGAAAATCCCCCTGCCCAAGGGGCCTGGAATATGGCCGTGGACGAGGCGATCCTCGAATCGGTCGCAGCCGGCGACTCCTTCCCCACCCTGAGACTATATGCCTGGGAACCGGCCTGCCTCTCCCTGGGCCAGGCCCAGCCCTTCGCCGAGGTGGATACGGAGGCCCTCGCCGCCCACGGCTGGGGTATTGTCCGCCGCCCCACCGGTGGCCGCGCCATCCTGCACACCGATGAACTGACCTATGCCGTGATCGCCCCGGTATCCGAACCGAGGGTCAGGGGAAACGTATTGCAAAGTTATCTGCAGCTCTCTCAGGCGCTGCTCCGGGCGCTGGAGATCATCGGGCTTGCTCCGGAAGCCAACGAAAAATCACCCGAGAATGACTCCAAGTCCTTCAACCCGGTCTGCTTTGAAGTGCCGTCCAATTACGAGATCACGGTGGGGGGCAAAAAACTGATCGGTTCCGCCCAGGCCCGGCGCTATGAAGGCGTCCTCCAGCATGGCGCCCTGCCGCTCACTGGCGACCTGACCCGGATCATCACGGCCCTGAAGTTCAAGGATGCGCAGGCTCAGGAGCGGGCCAGACAAGGGCTGCTGAATCATGCCACCACCGTGGAATGGGCCCTCGGGCGCGTGCCCACCTGGCAGCAGGCAGCTGAGGCTTATAAAACCGCCTTTTCCGAGGTGCTCAACCTGAATCTAATTCCTGGCAGCCTCAGCGCCCGGGAACAAAAACGGACAGCTGAATTGATGGAAGAAAAATACGCCAATCCTTCCTGGACAGAACGGATTTAATCTGATGAGAAAAGTTTTACGTCAAAGCAGAATCGCCTATGTGGTGCTGGCCTTCCTGATGATCGTTTCGTCAGGCTGCACGCTGGTGAATACGACCGAGGAACCCAGCCAGACCCCAACCGAGGTCGCCCTCCAGGCCACCGAACCGCTTGAGACGGCCACCCCGCGGCCCACACCGACCCCAACGGAAGCCCCGCTGGGCGAACCGACCCATCCCATCACCATGGGTTTCGTCCTCCAACCCAACCATGTCGCCGCGGCTGATGCCGCCCAGGAAATTGCCATCCTGATCAGCTCAGATACCGGCCTGGCGGTGGAAACCGTGATCTACCCCGATTTTCTCAGCCTTTCCACAGCTATCCTGGATGGCGATGTGGACCTGTTCTGGCTCCAGCCTTTGGAATACCTCTATCTGAACGGTGAAGGCGCCGCGGATGTGATGCTGGTGACCAATCACCTCGGCGTCTACGCCTATGGTGTGCGGTTCCTGGCCAATGGAAATCGCGGCTTTGTCAGCTATTTTGACAACGACCTCGGCGAAAGCTATGGCGATCCGCTTTCCGCGCTGCAGCAGTTTGCCGGCACCCGGCCCTGTTTCATCAGCCCCCAGTCCCTGCCCGGTTATTTTGCGCCGCTGGGCCTGCTGGCGGAGACAAGCACGCCCACCCTGGACCCGGTCTTTGTCTATGACTACAGCGCTGCCATCCGGGCGCTCTATGTCGGCGGGATCTGTGATTTCGGCGTCAGCTATGCCCTGATCGGCGATGCCCGCACCGCGGGCGACATCCTCCAGGACATCCCTGAGGCGGAAACTGAGGTCGTGGTGATCTGGCAAAGCGAGGGCATCATCCCCAACCTGAACCTGTCCGTGGCGCGGGATTTCCCGCTGAACCTGGAAGTGAAGCTCCAGGAAGCCATGCTGGACCTCATGGACACCCCCGACGGCCTGACGCGGCTCTCAACCGCGCTGAATTACGAAGTCAATGCGCTGAAGGTTGAAGCGGACAGCTTCTATGCCCCCTTGCGCGCCATTCTGGCGCCGCTGGAATTGGACTATCAGGGCATCACCCAACAAACCACCCCCCAATAAACACTATGACCTTTAGAAAATTTCTGAAGATCCTCTTCCAGATCCTGATCTATGCCGCCATCGGCGCCTTTTTCCTGACGGGCTTCCTACGCGTTGGGATGTTGATCGCTGCCTGGCCGCGGACGCAAGTTGTCGCGGAATCCCGTTCCGCGCCGGTGGCCCTGGTGCTGGGCGCCGGCCTCAACCGGGATGGCTCGGCCGGAGTCGTCCTGCAGGACCGGGTGGAGACCGCCGCGGAGCTGTATTTTGCCGGTAAGGTTGAAAAACTGCTGATGAGCGGGGATAACAGCACCATCTATTACGATGAACCCGGCGCGATGCTGGAATACGCCCTTTCCCTCGGCGTGCCCGAAGAAGATATCGTGCTGGATTTCGCTGGCCGCCGGACCTACGATTCCTGCTACCGGGCCAAGGCAATCTTCGGCGTGGATGACCTGATCGTGGTCACCCAGGCTTTCCACCTCCCACGTGCGCTTTACCTCTGCAACGCCTTTGACATTGAAGCGACGGGCACCCCGGCCGATGACGCCAACTACCGCCTGAGCAATTATACTTATTGGTGGGTCCGGGAGGTCCTGGCCACCCTCAAGGCCTATTGGGACGTCCTGATCCTGCACCCCCTGCCGATCCTCGGCCCCCCGGAGCCGATCTTTCCTTAGAAACGCCCCCATCTCTCACCGATCATTAAGCTGAATTGCCATGATTGGCATCAATATTGCACGCAAAGGATTGTATGATGAACCGAGCTGAAGCCTACAATATCGTCACAGAGTACGTTAAAAACCCCAGCCTCATCAAGCACATGCTGGCTGTGGAAGCCGCGATGCGCTTCTATGCCCGCAAGTTCGGTGAGGATGAAGAGAAGTGGGCGGTCGCCGGGCTGCTCCACGATTTCGATTGGGAGATCCACCCCACAATGGAAGAGCACCCCCAGGCCGGGGAACCCATCCTGCGAGAAAAAGGGGTCTCCGAAGAGATCATCCACGCCGTCCTCTCTCACGCCAACCACACCGGCGTTCCTCGGGAGAGCTTGATGGAAAAGACGCTCTTTGCCTGCGATGAAGTCACCGGCCTGATCACGGCGGTGGCGCTGGTCCGCCCTTCCAAAGCGCTCTATGACCTCAAGGTCAAGTCCGTGAAAAAGAAATGGAAGGATAAATCCTTCGCCGCCGGCGCAAACCGGGAAGAGATGGAACAGGGCGCTGAGGAATTGGGGATTGACCTATGGGAACACGTTGGGAATGTCATTCAGGCGATGAACGCCATCGCCGGTGATCTGGACCTGGCGGGTTCCCCGGAGAAAGAACAGTAACGGTGAGAAGATGACCCTGACCGGAAAAGGCTATTACATTCACATCGTCAAACAATGCGAAAATGGTGATCCCGACCGGATCTCCGCTTTGGCGCGGGAGGCGAACCTGAGCCATGTTTTGGTAAAGATCGCCGATGGCGCCTTCCCCTACAATGTCGATCTGGATAACGGCTATGATTACGCCCGCCCTGCGATTAAGAAGCTCCAGGCGCAGAATATCCAGGTTTGGGGATGGCAATATGTCTATGGCGACTATCCGGATCAGGAAGCGGAAATCGCCGTCAAGCGCGCTATGGAATTGGGTGTGGATGGCTTCGTGGTCAATGCGGAGATCCAATACGAGAAAAAGTCCAAAGCCTCAGCCGCCAAACGCTATATGACCATCCTCAGAAACAATTTGGGGAAGCTGCCGATGGCCCTCTCGTCTTTCCGCTACCCCTCCTATCACATCAATCTGCCCTGGGCCGAGTTCCTTGAATACTGCGATTACAACATGCCCCAGATCTATTGGGTCAAGTCGCACAACAACGCCGGCGAGCAGCTCCAGCGCAGCGTGAACGAATTCAAGCAAATCCGACCCTTCCGTCCGATCATCCCCACCGGCCCGACATACAAGGAATCCGGTTGGCTTCCCACCAAGGCGGAAGTGGTCGAATTCATGACCACAGCCAAACAGTTGGGGTTGAGCGCGGTCAATTTCTGGTATTGGGATGGCGCGCGGCGTTACATGCCCGAATACTGGGACCTGGTCCGGGATTACCAATACACGGACCCCGTCCCCGTCGTGAGTCAGCCCACCCGCTATATCACCGCCCTGAACAAACACGAACCGGACAAGGTCGTCGAACAATACGCCGAGGATGCCGTCGTGCTCCGGCCGGATCGGGCCATTCAAGGCAAAGAAGCCATCCGGGAATGGATCGCTTCTTTGGTCAATGCCTATTCCGAGGGGTCCTTCAGCCTGCTGGGCGAATCCCGGAATGAGGAGGTCTGCTCCTTCCAATGGGAAGCAACGTCCAGTTCCGGCAAGATCGTCCGGGGGCATGACACCCAGGGCCTGAAGGATGGCAAGATCAGCTACCACTATGCCTTCACCCGGCAGGTCTAAAGCGCCGTCAGTCTATCAGCTCTCGCCCCAAATTCACTCTCAAGCCAGATCCAAAGGGACGGTCATTTCAATGATTTGATCGCCCTTTTTCACGTCAATCACGCTCTGCCCTTTTTGCATCCGGTTCACGCTGGGCGCATCCGAGACATGCACCAGGCGGCTGGCGGCTTCCTTGAAATGCACCACGCCGTTGTGGGTCTTCAGCCCAACCATCATCCCGGCCACCTGCTCGCCCTCCGGCAGCTTCCAGGCGATCACGCCCAGGCCATAGCGGCCCTGCACCGGGAACTCTTCCGGTGCAATCCGCTTGCCGTTGCCGAGATTGGAAATCAGCAGGACATCCCCCTTGCGTGAGGCCACGCCGGCGCCGACGACTTCGTCCCCGGCGCGCAGCTTGATCCCATTCACGCCGGCGGCCACCAGCCCCATCGGCCGGACTTCTTCCTCCGAGAAACGGATTCCCATCCCATCGCGGGTAGCGATCAGGACGTCCTCATCCCCTTTGGTGAACAGCAATGAGATCAGCTCGTCCCCCCGATTGACCTTGACCAGGGTGAACAAATGGGCTGCTGGGCCGGGCAGCTCGCTCAACAGTGAGCGTTTGACCATCCCCTGCCGGGTCACGCTGAAGATGTAGCCATTTTCTTCCGAAAGATCAGGCGGGGTGGAAATCAATAATTTCATTTTTGCCTTGCTATCAAAGGCCGAGATGGAGGAGATCAGCGCGCCCTTTTCCAGCTCATTGGCGACAGGCAGGGAGTGGACCAGGAGAGCTGCCGCTTCGCCATTATCCGCCACGACATAGACCGTCTGGTGCGTGGTGGTCCGCAGGACCATCTTCGGGGCGTCAAGCCCCCACTGGCGGAAGGATTTATCATCGCTGGTCCGGGCAATGCGGTTATCCGGTGAGATTGCCACCCAAACCTGCTCCTCGGGCATCACGTCCGAGGTGGTCAGCAGGTTCACAGCCGTTTCGCCCTCGTCCATTTGAATGATCTGGGTCCGGCGTGAATCGGCATATTTTTCCCTGACCTCTTTGAGTTCCGCGATCACCACATCCCGCATCTTCTTCGGCGATTTGAGCAGGTCCTTAAGCTCTTTAATCCGCTTGGCCACCTCCTTATATTCATCTTCAATCTTTTTCCGTTCCAGGCCAGCCAGACGACGGAGAGGCATATCCAGGATGGCCTGTGCCTGAATCTCGTCCAGGTTAAACCTTTTCATTAGATTGGTCCGCGCGGTTTCCACCCGCTGCGATCGCCGGATGGTGTCAATGACCTCATCCAGGTTTTCCAGCGCGATCAAATAGGCCTTCAGGATGTGCTCCCGCTCCTGCGCTTTGCGCAGTTCATACTCACTGCGGCGTTTGATCACTTCCAGACGGTGGTCGGCGTAGACCTTGAGCGCCTGTTTCAGGTTCAGCTTGTGCGGCTCCCCTTTGACCAGGGCCAGCATATTGATCCCAAAGGTCGCCTGCATATTCGTTTTCTTATAGAGCGTCCTGAGGACTTCGTTGGGGTCCGCGGTCTTGGTCAATTCGATCACAATCCGCATCCCCTGCCGGTCAGATTCATCCCGCAAATCGCTGACGCCATCCAACGAACCCTCCCGCACCAGGTCGGCTATCTTCTCGATCAGCGAAGCCTTGTTGGTCATATAGGGCAGCTCGGTGACGATAATGCGTGTGCGTCCGCGGCTCATCTCTTCCAGCCGGACCCGGGCGCGCATCTTCACGCGGCCCTTCCCGCTGCCATAAGACTGCGCCAGGGTCTCCGTGCGGTCATCGGTGATGATCAGACCGCCGGTCGGGAAGTCCGGCCCCTTGATGAACTGCATCAGGTCTTCCACGCCGATCTCATCAATCTTGGACCAGTTCTCCAGCATCATCACCAGCGCATCCACCACCTCGCCCAGGTTGTGCGGCGGGATGTTGGTCGCCATTGCGACGGCGATGCCCGAGGAGCCATTCACCAGCAAATTGGGGATCGAAGACGGCAGCACTTCCGGCTCCGTCAGGGAGCCATCGAAGTTTTCAGCAAAATCCACAGTCTCCATATTCAATTGCCGCAGGATATCCATCGAAACTTCGGTCAGCCGGGCTTCGGTATAGCGCATCGCCGCCGGCGGGTCGCCATCCACCGAACCGAAGTTCCCCTGCCCTTCCACCAGCAGATAACGCTGGGAGAAATCCTGGGCCAGGCGGGCCATCGTCTCATAAACCGCCATGTCGCCGTGCGGGTGATACTTGCCCAGCACCTCGCCGACGATCCGGGCGGATTTCTTAAAAGGTGTATCCGGGCGCAAGCCCATATCATACATGGCGTAGAGAATGCGGCGTTGAACGGGCTTCAGGCCGTCCCGCGCGTCAGGCAGTGCCCGGGCCACGATGACGCTCATCGCGTAATCGAGATAGGACTGCTGCATCTCGTCATTGATATTGATTGGATGAATTGTTCCAGTTCCTGGGTGCATAAATACTCCTCCTGCCCAATCTTATGCGCAAAAAAGACAGGCGTCAAGAAAACCGCTAAGTGCGAACATTTGTTTCATTGTAACATAAAATCCCGAGGGGCTGCCTCGGGATTTTTAGTTTTTGGGGGTTATTGGGCTGAGATCACTCGATGATTTCTAATTCATCGTCATCAAGTTCTTCATCCAGCTCTTCTTCTACCTCGAGTTCTTCCTCATCAATATCGTCATCATCAACATCGTCGAGGTCGTCATCAAGGAAGTCTTCAACAGGGTCTTCATCGAAAAGGTCCAAAACGCGGCCTTCCAAAGCCTTACCGGTTGGTTCATCGCCGGGAGTCTCATCGGAGAACTGGCCGGGTTCAAAACCGGTCCCCGCGGGGATCAGCTTGCCGATCATGATGTTCTCTTTCAGGCCGTAGAGCGGGTCCACACGGGAGGCCACAGCGGCGGCGGAGAGCACCTTGATGGTGTGCTGGAAGGAGGAAGCTGAGAGGAAAGAATCGGTCTCAAGGGCCGCTTTGGTCACACCCAGCAGGACTTCCACATAACGAGCAGGCTTCTTGCCCTGCGCCACCAGTTCTTCGTTCACACGGCGGATCTCAAGACGGGAAACCAAATCCTGGGGCAGGTAGCGGGAATCACCCGGGCGGATGATCTGGACCTTGCCCAACAATTTGTGAATGATCACTTCAAAGTGCTTGTCATTGATGTTTTGACCCTGGGTGCGGTAAACCTGCTGGATCTCACGGAGCAGATACTGCTGGCAGGCATCGCGGCCCTTGATGCGCAGAATGGTGTGGGGGTTCAGGGAACCCTCGGTCAGCGGTTGACCGGCTTCAATCTTCTCACCATCCTGAACGATCAGGCGGGAGGTCGTCGGGATATCATATTCTTCCGATTCCTTGACCTCGTAAGAAACGATCACTTTGCCATCTTCGATCCGGACTCGGCCGGCATGCTGCGCTTTGATCACAGCTTCATCTTCTGTCGCCAGATCAGCGCCTTCAACGACCTCATCTTCTTCCTTGACGGCAATCGTCCAGCCCTCGGGGATCTCATATTCATCAGAAACCATCTCACTCTGATCCACACGGACGACCCGTTGGTCGGTGTATTTCTCAGAGAAAATCACATGGGCTGTACCGGCAATGCGGGAAATGATCGCTTCACCCTTAGGCGCTTTCCGAGCTTCGAACAACTCTTCGACCCGGGGGAGACCGGTCGTAATATCGCCACCAGCGGCAACACCACCGGTGTGGAAGGTCCGCAGGGTAAGCTGGGTACCCGGCTCACCGATCGACTGGGCAGCCACGATGCCAACTGTGGAACCGAGCTTGACCATGTCGCCCCGGCCCAGGTCCACACCGTAACAACTGGCGCAGATACCATGGACCATTTCACAGGTCAGAGGCGAGCGGACTTTAATCTTCTGAACGCCCGCATTGATGACCTTCTTGACGTTCTCATGGGTCAGCAGGTCGTTCGCTTCAAAGAGGATCTCGCCCGTCTTGGGGTCAATCACCCGTTCAGCCAAAACACGGCCGTAAATCCGTTCGGACAAGGTTTGACCGGCAACATCATCATCGGCGCTGATCCAAATCCCATTGGTCGTGCCACAGTCTTCTTCATTGACAATCACATCCTGGGCCACATCAACCAAACGCCGGGTCAGATAACCGGCATCCGCTGTCCGGAGGGCGGTATCAGCCAGACCCTTGCGGGCGCCGTGGGTGGAGATGAAATACTCAAGCGCATCCAGACCTTCACGGAAGTTCGAGCGGATGGGCATCGGGATGATCCGGCCGGCGGGGTCAGCCATCAGGCCGCGCATCCCAGCCAGCTGGGCAATGGAGTTGAAACCACCCTTGGAAGCGCCGCAAGTCGCCATGGTCGCCAGGTCCCCTGTGGGATCCAAGGCTTCCTTGACTTTCTCAGCCACCACATTGGTGGTGTCCTGCCAGATTTCAATCACTTTTTCGTCACGTTCCTGCTCGGTGAGCAGGCCGCGGCGGAAGTCGCGGTTGATCACATCCACGTTGCCCAGGGCTTCCTGGATGATCTCTTCCTTCATCGGCGGGACAGTGATGTCGGCCACGGCGATGGTGGAACCGGACCGCGTGGCATATTGGAAGCCAACCTCTTTGATCCGGTCGGCAATGATGCAGGTCTCTTCCTGGCCGCAGACTTCGTAAACTTCGGCGATCAGATCTTTCACGCCGCCTTTGTCCAATTCGCCATTGTAGAAGCGCATCCGCTCGGTGAGGGCGTTATTGAAGAGCACCCGCCCCACGGTCGTGTCAATAATGCGGACCTCGGATTCGGGCAGCCGCTGGTTCGTTTCGTCGTACCAGGTTTCCGTCTGGATCCGGATCTGGGCGTGGATGTCCACCTGGCCCATTTCATAGGCCATCTTGACTTCGTCAATATTGGAGAAGATCCGGCCATGACCTTTGAATTCCTGGTCGATGAACATGGTCAGGTAATAGACGCCCAGCACCATATCCTTGGAGGGGCTGATGATCGGTTCACCGTTGGCGGGTTTCAGAAGGTTCTTGGTCGCCAGCATCAGTTCACGGGCTTCTGTCACAGCTTTCTGAGAAAGCGGGACATGGACAGCCATCTGGTCGCCATCAAAGTCCGCGTTGAAAGCAGTTGTGACCAGGGGGTGCAGCTGAATGGCGCTGCCTTCCACCAGGATCGGCTCGAAAGCCTGAATACCCAGACGGTGGAGCGTAGGCGCACGGTTCAACAGCACGGGCCTGTCTTTGATCACCTCTTCCAGGGTCTCCCAAACCTCGGGCCGGTTGCGTTCAATGAAACGCCGGGCGCCTTTGATGTTCGCAGCATATTCCTGCGACACCAGGCGGGAAATCACGAAGGGGCGATAGAGTTCCAATGCCATGGTCTTGGGCAGACCGCATTGGTGAAGTTTCAGATAGGGGCCAACCACGATCACGGAACGACCAGAGTAGTCCACGCGTTTGCCCAGCAGGTTCCGGCGGAAACGGCCTTTCTTGCCCTTGAGCATATCGCTCAGGGAGCGCAATTCACGGCGGCCTCGGCGGGAAAGCGCCTTGCCCCGCTGAGAGTTGTCAATCAGCGAGTCAACAGCTTCCTGGAGCATGCGTTTCTCGTTCCGCACGATCACGTCCGGCGCGCCCAGTTCCAGAAGCCTCTTGAGACGGTTGTTGCGGTTGATCACCCGGCGGTAAAGATCGTTCAGGTCGGAGGTCGCGAAACGGCCGCCATCCAGCTGCACCATCGGGCGCAGGTCGGGCGGGATCACCGGTAGAACGGTCAGAATCATCCATTCCGGTTTGTTGTTGGAACGGCGGAAGGATTCGATGATGCTCAAACGCCGGGTAGCTTTCTTGCGTTTCTGCTTGCTACGGGTGGTTCGGATCTCTTCCCAGAGTTCCTCGGCCATCGCGTCCAGGTCAATCCGCTTGAGGATGTCGTAAAAGGCTTCCGCACCCATATCGGCCCGGAACACCTGACCCCAGCGGGATTTCAATTCACGATAGCGGGATTCACTCAGGAAGGTGAAGGGTTCCAGGTCATAAAGTTCATCGCGCAAGTTGGCGGATTCGGTCTGGGTTTCCTCAGCCTGGTCTTCCAGCGCCGCGCGCAGTTCTTCCATCTTCAGTTCGCTGGCCGCTTTGAATTCTTCCTTGCGGATCTTGATCTTTTCGATTTCGCGGCTGCGTTCTTCCTTGAGATCGGATTCAAGGTCTTCGATCATTTCCTTGACGATTTTCTGGACCTCGCTCAGGTGAGCGGAGTTCACCTCATCGCCGACTTCGACGATGACAATTTCCTTATCCAGAGCATTGAAGGTGATCGCTTTGCGGATCTTCTTTCCCATCCGGGTTGAGATCTCGCTCTCCAGCCGCTGCCCTTCTTTGATGACCGGGTCAATCCGGCTGCCAATCTGTTCGTCATAGCTTTCTTCCACAGCCTGACGTTCTGCATCCAGCGCTTTCAGGTCCAGATCGCGCTTCTTTTTAACGTCCGCTATCTGGGCATTGACGTGCTGGCCCAGTTCACGTTCGGAAACGCTGATCTCATCCTCAAGCCGCTTGAGCGCCTTTTGGCGAGCATCCTCATCAACATAAGTCACGATATATTGAGCGAAATAGAGCACGCGGTCCAGGTTTCGGCGGGAGATGTTCAGCATCAGCCCGAGGAAAGAGGGAATCCGGCGGGTATACCAGATGTGGGCAACCGGCGCAGCCAGTTCAATGTGACCCATGCGTTCCCGGCGGACCGCCGAACGGGTGACTTCAACGCCGCACTTGTCACAAATAATGCCCTTGTAACGGGGGTTTTTATATTTGCCGCAATAACACTGATAATCACGGGTGGGGCCAAAAATGGCCTCGTCGAACAATCCGTCCTTCTCAGGACGAAGACGCCGATAGTTAATGGTTTCTGGCTTTAGGACTTCGCCGTACGACCAGCTACGAATGACCTCAGGAGAGGCAAGTCCGATCCGCAGCGCTTTTAATCCCTTTGTTTCCACTAGGAGCCTCCTATAAAGAAATGGAAATGGAGCCTTGCATTAATGCGTTAACGCGAGAAAAACCTCGAGAAACCGGTTTTTTCTCAGGTGTTTTTAATTGGGGAAGGTTTTTCCTTTCCGATGCATGCAAAAGGTAATTATAGCAAATTTTAATACACTTTGTCAACCAATCTGAAACACCAATGTTGTTCGCGAATAAAAATGTCATGATTAATTCGCGAATAAAATTGTCAGGT
>WOYY01000071.1 GCA_011620555.1 Anaerolineaceae bacterium
TCCATGCGGGGCAGGGAGTGCAGCAGGATTGCATCGGACTTGGCTTTGTTGGCCAGCAGCTCGCGGGTGATCTTGTAGTTGGAGGGGGTCATACCCACATCGCCGTCGCGTTCGTCGCGGGATTTGGTGTAGTCGGGCTGGACCACGGGTTCGACCAGGATCACATCGGCATCGGCAATCGCCTGCTCAACGTGTTCAACCTCTTTATAGTTCAGGCTGTACTTATTGAGTTCGGTTTTCATCTCGTCCGTCAGGGACATATCGGGCGGGGAAACGAAGGTGATCGGGCAGTCGAACTGGGTCAGGCCATAGGCCAGGGAGT
Source organism: Anaerolineaceae bacterium (assembly GCA_011620555.1). Classification (GTDB taxonomy): domain Bacteria; phylum Chloroflexota; class Anaerolineae; order Anaerolineales; family Anaerolineaceae; genus Brevifilum. The sequence continues at coordinate 323 of WOYY01000071.1, forward strand.
GCATGGTGCGCATCCGCATATCGCCGACGGCCAGCCATTTCAGGCCGTCCAGATGGCCTTTTTCCCGCAGCACGGTGTATAAGTCGGTGAGGATCTGGGTGGGATGTTCGCCCCAGCCGTCGCCGCCGTTGATCACAGGGATCGAAGCCCATTTAGCCGCTTCGGCGGGCGCGCCCTGCTGGAAGTGGCGCATGACGATCACGTCGCCGTAGAACTCGAGCATCTTGACGGTGTCTTTGATCGATTCCTGGTAGAAATCGCCGGCGCGGGTCATCTTGGCGTCGGAGAAGCCGGTCACCTGACCGCCCAGGCGGATCATCGCGGCTTCGTGGGCCAGCCGGGTGCGGGTGCTGGGTTGATAGAACGCGGTCACCAGGGTCTTTTCCTTGAGCAGATCGGTGTTCTGCCGGTTCCGGGCAAAGGGTTCGAGCTCTTCAGCGATCTCGAAGACCCGGAAGAATTCGTTTCGCTCGAAGTCCTTTAATGAGAGGATATCACGACCTAAAAAACTACGCATGGTTCAAATACTCCTTATTAAAATGGTCAGAAAGTTGAATGAAGGGGGTGCGCCTCAGGGGGTCACACCGCCGATTTTCCGGATGATGTGCAGGCGGAAATAGCCGGGCAGGAAATAGCTGTGGGAATAGTCGATCGGGTTTCCGTCGTCATCAAAAAGCAGGCCATTGAGCAAAAGCAGCGTGTCGCCGCGCTGGACGTCCAACGCCTTGGCGACATCGGCCGGGGCGTTGATGGCGCTGATCTCGGTCTTTGAAAGCGAAAGAGGTGGGTTGCCGAGGTTGATCAGGAGGTCCAAAATGGAGCCGGTGAATTGATTGTCCAGAGCATTTGGGGAGATCACATCCTGTGGCAGGATATCCACCAGGTAGGCCACGGGGGAGCCCTCGGTGAGGATCACACGGCGCACTTCAATCAGGGGATCGCCGATGCGGATCTCGAGCTTGTTCGCCAGGTGGGCATCCGCCCGGATGTGAATGATTTCGGATTCGCCCATGCTCAGCTCGAGGTTGATCTTTTCGGCCTGTTTTTCGAGGCTTTCCAGCACTTCCAGCCCGGATTCGATCACCTGGGTGGGGCCGACCACAAAGGTGCCGAGGCCCTGGCGGCGCCGGAGCAGGCCCTGGCTTTCAAAGGTGCGCATGGCTTCCCGCAGGGTCGCCCGGGAGACGCCCAATTGCTCCGCCAGTTTGGGTTCGGAGGGCAGCTTGGTGCCTTTGGGCGCTTTTTCGATGATCGCGCTGAGTTCGTTTTGTAGCCGTTGATAGGTTGAGAGTTCGTCCGTCATGATGCCTTTCCTGCAGTTCCTTCTGGCTGTGTTTTTTAGTGTTCGCCGTTCACCAAACGGGCTGCGGCCTGATTGTGTTTCCTGACCAGGGCGGCTTCATCCACCGTGGCCATCCGGGCATCTTTGACGACCACTTTGCCGCCGACGATGGTGAAGTCCACTTTTTGCGGGGTGCAGAACAGGGCTGCGGCCACCGGGTCGTGGAGGGCGCCGGCGTAGTCGATCCGGTTGAGGTTGATCGCGAAGAGGTCGGCGCACTTGCCAACTTCCAGCGAGCCGATGTCGTTCCGGCCGAGGACGGCCGCGCCGCCGCGGGTGGCGATCTCGAGCGCCTGACGGGCGGTCATCAGGGGTGGAGCATCCTCGCTGGAGCGGGATGCGCCCATCACGCCCGCGCCGACGCGGGAGAGCAGCATCGCCTGACGGGCTTCGGCCAGCAGGTGCGAGCTGTCATTGCTGGCGGAACCATCCACGCCCAGGCCGACCTTCACGCCCTGGGTCAGCATCTCCAGGATGGGGGCGATTCCGGAGGCCAGGCGCATGTTGGAACTGGGGCAGTGAGCCACGCCGCAGCCGGTGTGGGCATAGAGCTGGATCTCTTCGGCGTTGACGTGGACGCTGTGGGCGAACCAGACATCATCGCCGATCCAGCCGACTTCCTGCATATAGGCCACCGGCCGGTGACCAAACCTATCGAGGCAGAAATCTTCCTCATCGGCGGTCTCGGCCAGATGGGTGTGCAGGTGCACGCCGTATTCGCGGGCCAGCACAGCCGACTGGCGCATCAGTTCCGTGGTCACGCTGAAGGGCGAGCAGGGCGCCAGCACAATCTGCACCTTGGAGCCGGGGTTGGGGTCGTGATAGGTCTCGATCAGGCGCTGGCTGTCGGCCAGAATCTGCTCTTCGGTATCCACCACGCTGTCCGGCGGCAGGCCGCCCTGCGATTCGCCCAGGCTCATTGAGCCGCGCGAGGCATGCAGCCTCAAACCAACTTCCCCTGCTGCTGCAATCTCGTCATCGAGTTTGGAGCCGTTGGGGAAGAGGTAAAGGTGATCTGAAGCTGTGGTGCAGCCCGAGAGAGCCAGTTCCGAAAGCGCGGTCTGCGTGGAAACGAAGATATCCTCCGCAGTCATTCGGGCCCAGATCGGGTAAAGCGTGGTCAGCCAGTTGAAAAGGTTGGCGTTCTGGGCCTGCGGGACCGCTCGGGTGAGGGTCTGGTAGAAATGGTGATGGGTGTTGATCAGGCCGGGAAAGACGATGTGGCCCGAGAGGTCCAGCACCTCATCGGCGGTGGCGGGCATCTCGCTGGCGTCGCCGATGGCCTGGATGAAGCCGTCTTTGATGGAGATGTTGGCGTGCTGAAGTTCACGACGCTGGTCGTCCATGGTGACCAGTATCTCAATATTTTTGATGAGTAGGGTAGACATATCCCTCCACCGGGGTTTGGTGAGTTGGCTAGACAATAATTGTCTGACACTTGCCCCTTTAGTTTAACGAAAGATCAGGATTCTGTCAATTGTCTGACAATAAAAAAGGCAGGTGATTTTTACCAAATGGCCCCTCTCACTCTGCCGGCGTCAGCGCGCAGGTAAAGGTGATTTGAACCAGATGGCCTGATTCATCCACTTCAAAAAACCACCTGTCAGGGTGACAACATTTTCCTGAAAGGCAATCTAAAAACCGCCTTCATCGTCGTCAAACCCATAGCGATTTTCAGCTCTTTTCGAATCAGGCCCACTATCG
>WOYY01000090.1 GCA_011620555.1 Anaerolineaceae bacterium
TACTGGCGCAAGGGGCGTACGCTGGACAAGCTGGGGATCAAGGACCTGAGCGTGAGCGAGTTGACCCGCTATGTGAATGAGGGCGTGTGGGAGCTTTAGATTTGCCGGATTTTACAGTCTTCTTACAGTTTCACAAGGGGGCTGTCCCTTACTTTGAACTGTAACTTTGAGGACAGCCCCATCTTTTTGCATATGGCGGGGAAGGCCTTATAATAAGAGCCAGGAAATGGACAAACGCTTAGTCAGGTGGCTGCATGGACAATAAAGATAAATATCGCATCAATGAAATGAATTTGCAGGCTTACCGCCTGATATTCATCCCCCTGGAGGCTATTCTCCTTGTTGCGGGCATTTCCGTTGATGGGATGCCCCGGTTCCTCTTCCTTTTCTTGATGGGGATGAGCTTATACACCATTTGGGGGCTTTGGTTCCCCATCGTGCGGTCCCGCCAGCGGGTGGTGGATTACTACAAATATCAGGCCTTTCCCAATCGGGTGGTTGAACTGGGGGTTGACCTGGAATCCTACATTCACGACCGGGATGCGCGCAGAAAGGTCAATGATGAACTGGGGATCACAGGCAACTGGCGGAAAACCCGCCGGAAAGTCGACTTTATTTTGCCGGTGCTGTTCACCCTCTCCTGGCTGGTCCTGTTTATTTATACGATCTAGCCATCCCCCGGGGACTTTGGCTCAATGGACTATTTCAGGCATGGTGATCAGGTGATAGGCTAGGGTCTCCAGATCGCGGGCCTTCTTGGAATTGCCCAGCTGCTCGATGATCTCTTTGAAATGGCTGCGAATGATCTCGCTTTCGCCGATATAGGAAAACAGGTCCACTTCGCCGGACAGAATATCACTTAATCCCATCTTTTCGTATAGTTCACTAACCAGGCCGTAACTCCATTGTTCGGAGATCTTAAGTTCATCCGCCAGATCCCGCCGGCCAAGGCTGAAAATGAAGGCAAAACGAGCCACTTCGGCTTCATGCTCCGTGAAACCGGGGAGAGGCTTGCGCCCATCCAAAACTAGTTTGTTTTCTGGGAAGGGGTAGTTCATATCAATGGCCAGAGTATAGGTGGAAGGGGTGAAGACCATCGAGCCTTCGGAGGCAAATGTGATCACCCAGCTCAGGGAATAACCCGCTTCATGCTTCAGGACATAGCCACACACTCTGGGATTATTCATTTGTTTAATGATCCGGGATTCGGGCTGGATTCCCGTCAACAGCACTTTGGCATTGGATTTGGACTGGTTCAGGGTCTCACAGATTTCGGCGACGGTGAATTCTTCGCCGAAGAGATCTACATCCACGATCAGCAAGTCGAAGGGTTGAGAGGATTTTTCCATGAATTCGCAAAGCTCCACCCGGGTGCTGAATTCAGCGATCAAGCGCGTCCGCCAGTCCCGGACCATCAGCAGAGCCATCCAGTTGCGGGAGAAGACATCGTCTTCGAGAATAGTGACTAAAATGTCTTTGTTCATCAGTCTGCGCTACTTTTCCAACTGAGAAGTGCAATAGGGGCAGCGGATTGCATGGATGTCAATGGATTTTTTGCAGAAAGGGCAATCCTTTTCAGCAGGTTCGCCTTCGGCCGCTTCGGGTTTCGCCACCCTGGACTTCAGGGTTTGCAGGCCTTTGACGATCAGAAAGACTGCCATCGCCAGGATCAGGAAACTGATCACATCCGTCAGGAATTGACCATAATTGAAGGTCACCGCGCCGACATCCTGGGCCATCTGCAGGGTCGCGCCGGCCGGCAGGGGGGATTGTCCCTGTTTGAGGACGATGAAAAGGTCCTGAAAATTGACATTGCCAATCAGCAACCCAAAGGGGGGCATCAGTATGTTGTTCACCACGGAATTGACGATCGTGCTGAAGGCTGAGCCGATAATGATCCCGATCGCCAGGTCCATCACATCGCCGCGGGCAACAAATTCACGGAAATCTGTTAATAATTTCTTCATTGTATTTAATATCCTATTCGAGCATAATAAAGGCGTTCGATTTTCTGATTATAATATGATTTGATTTATCGTTCTATTTTTGAGATGTTTGTAATAAATGAAAGTGTGAGGCAAAAATGAAAAGAGTTGCTGTGCTGACCAGCGGCGGCGATGCGCCCGGAATGAATGCTGCGATCCGATCCGTGGTCCGCTGTGGGATTGCGAAGGGCTGGATGATGTATGGCGTTAAAAACGGTTATTCAGGCTTAATTTCGGGCAATATCCGCGAGATAGGAACCCGTGACGTTGGTGGCATTCTCCAAATAGGCGGCACCATCTTAGGTTCGGCCCGCTGTGAAGAATTCAAGACCGAAGAAGGCCGTCTCAAAGGCATCCGCGCCTTGCGTCAATTGGGGATCGATGCGCTGGTCGTGATCGGCGGCAACGGCTCCCAGACAGGGAATTATTATCTTCATACGTTGGGTTTTCCCGTGGTTGGCGTGGCTTCGACCATTGACAACGACCTTTATGGGACGGAAATGGCCATCGGCGTGGATACTGCGCTGAATATCGCTCTGGAGGCCATTGACAGGCTCAAGACCACCGCTTCTTCCCACCAACGGGCTTTCCTTGTGGAGGTGATGGGCCGGGATTGCGGTTATCTGGCCCTGATGGCCGGGATTGCCGGCGGCGCTGAATATATCCTGCTGCCCGAAGTGGAAACCGATCCTGAAGAAGTTGCGGAAACTCTGCGCCTGGCTTATGAGCATGGTAAAGAGCATGCCATCATTGTCGTCGCTGAAGGCGCCAAATACAACGCCTCGGCCCTGGTCAAGTATTTTGAACAGCATAAGGACCGCCTGGGCTTTAAAATCCGGGAGACCATCCTGGGCCATGTCCAGCGCGGCGGTGAACCCAGCGCTTATGACCGAATCCTGGCCAGCAAATTTGGCTATGGCGCAATCGAAGCGATTGACCGCGGCGATTTCGGCGTCCTCGTCGGGCAGAATAAGGACGAAATCACGACCGTTCCTCTGGAAGAGGTGGTCTCGCACAAAAAAGAAATCTCAATGGAATTGGTCAAACTGGCAAGGATTTTGGATTAATTCCTGATCCTGACCAGGCTTAGTCCGTTTTTCTGAGATAGGCCTCAATAAAGGGGTCGATCTCCCCATCCAGAACGGCGGAGGTGTCGCCCATTTCAAAATCGGTGCGATGGTCTTTGACCAGTTGGTAGGGGTGCAGCACATAGGAGCGGATCTGAGAACCCCATTCCGCCTTGGTATACTCACCCCGCAGCTCAGAAAGTTTCTCCGCCTGGGCTTCCTGTTTCATCTCAAGCAAACGCGCTTTCAAGACCCGGAGCGCGTTTGCTCTATTCTGGACCTGGGAGCGTTCGTTTTGGCAGGTCACCACCAGCCCGGTGGGGATGTGGGTCAGCCGCACGGCCGTGGCATTCTTCTGGACGTTCTGACCGCCTGCCCCCGAAGATTTGTAGACATCAATCTTGAGATCCTCGGCCGGCACATTGATCTCATCGGTCTCAATCATTTCAGGCAGCACTTCAACCAGGGCAAAGGACGTATGCCGCCGGTGGGCTGCATCAAAGGGGGAGAGCCTCACCAGCCGGTGCACGCCCTTTTCCGGTCGCAGATAGCCATAGGCCAGGGGACCAGTGACCGCGATCGTGACGCTTTTGAGCCCGGCTTCCTCGCCCTCGGTGCGGTCCAGGATGTCGGCCTTGTAACCGCGCCGTTCCGTCCAGCGCAGATACATCCGCTCCAGCATCGCGGCCCAATCCTGAGAGTCGGTGCCGCCCGCGCCGGCATGAATCGCCAGCAAAGCATTGCCGCGGTCATATTTCCCGGAAAGCAAGGTGTTTAATTCCAGATGGTCAATTTCAGCCTCGATTGAGGCCACTTCACCCGTCAATTCCTCCATCATAGACTCCTCAGCCATCTCGAGGAGTTCGAGGGTATCTTCCGTTCTTTTTTTCAACGCTTCATAGGAAGTGATTTCATTGCGCAGATCTGACTGGCGGATCATAATCGCTTGCGCGTGTTCCCGGTTATCCCAGAGCTTGGGGTTTTGGGCTTCCTGCTCCAGGCGGACTAGCTCCTCTTTTTTGTTCGCGAGGTCAAAGATGCTCCTGAAGATTCAGCAGTTTTTGATAAGCTTCGTTCAATCTGACATCCAAATCAGTCGCCATGGTCGTCCTCCAAAAAATAAATTAACTTGCGATAATGCCATCCACAAAGGCTTCAGGCTCAAAGCGCCTTAGATCGTCCAGGCCTTCGCCCAAGCCTGCGAACAGGATCGGCAGCCCGAGCTGGTCCTTGATTGCGAAGGCCATGCCGCCCTTGGCGGACGAATCAAGCTTCGCCAGGATCACGCCATCCACGGGGATGGCCTTCTGGAAGGCCTTAGCCTGCTGCAAGGCATTCTGGCCCGTTGTGGCATCCAAAACCAGCCAGGTGGCGTGGGGAGCGCTCTCAAGGGCCTTCCCGCTGACCCGGTGGATCTTCTTGATCTCTTCCATCAGGTTATATTTGGTATGCAGCCGCCCGGCGGTATCAACAATGACCACATCCCGCTTGCGGGAAACGGCCGAGGCAATGCCGTCATAGGCCGCTGCGCCGGGGTCGCCGCCCGGCTGCCCCGCCACCATCGGCACAGCCGCCCGTTCAGCCCAGACCCGCAGCTGATCAATTGCGGCGGCGCGATAGGTGTCGGCCGCAACAAGTAGAACGGATTTGCCCTCACTTTGGTAGAGATGGGCCAGCTTTGCGGCTGAGGTGGTCTTCCCGGAGCCGTTTACGCCGACCAGGATGATCACCGTGGGGCGGCTCGCGAAGTCAGGGAAGGCGGGCGTGTCCAGGCGCGCCAGCAATTCCTGCTTCAGAGCCTGGATGACCTCATCATTGCGGGTCAAGCCCCGTTCCTGAACATCTGCCCGAACGGCCTGGATCACGGTCGCGGTCGTCTCGAATCCCATGTCCGCCTGGAGCAAAAGGGCTTCCAGTTCGTCCCAGGTGTCATCGTTCAGCTCCGAAGCGCCCAGGAAGTTGGAAATCCGCCCAAAGGTCACTTTGCGGGTCTTTTCCAGGCCTGTTTTCCATTTGTTGAAGATGTTTTCTGTCATCCCGGCTCGATTATAACATGGGGCCTTTCAGCCGCCATTCTCCACTTCCGTCGCCAACTGACCACAGCCGGCTCCAATCTCAATCCCCCGCCGCATCCTGACCGTGACGGGGATGTGGTGGCGTTCAAGCACCTGGGCAAAAGCGCTGACCTGGTCGGCTCGGGTGCCGTTTTTAGCGAACCCGCGGGTGGGGTTCAGCGGGATCAGGTTGACATGGCAGATCATCCCCCGGATGGCTTTCGCCAGGGCTTCTGCAGCAGCCGTGGAATCATTGACGCCGTCAATCAGGGCATACTCAAAGGTGATCCGGCGGTTGGTCTTTTCAACGTAGTAGCGGCAGGCCTCGAGGAGCTTATCCACTGTGTATTTTTTGCTGACGGGCATCATTGAAGCCCGCAGATCGTTATCCACGCTGTGCAGGCTGATCGCCAGGTTGTACTGCGTGTTCAGGTCGGCAAATTGCCGGATCTTCGGGATCAGCCCAACGGTGCTCAGGGTGATCCGGCGGGCGCCCAGGCCAAAGGCTTCGGGATCGTTCAGGCGGTTGAGCGCTGCCATGACGTTATCAAAGTTATGGAAGGGTTCACCCATGCCCATCATCACGATGTTGGTGACCTGTTCGTCCGATTCGGCCAGCAGGCGGGCGTAATACAGCACCTGGGCGATGATCTCGCCGCTGCTCAGGTTGCGCCTGAAGCCCATCTGACCGGTTGCGCAGAAGGTGCAGCCCATCCCGCACCCGGATTGCGAACTGATGCACAGCGTCCGGCGTTCATCGTAATACATCAGGACGGCTTCAATAAATTGCCCATCTCGCAATTTGAACAGCGTTTTGACGGTTTGACCGTCCGCGGATTCAAGCGACCGCACCGGATCCAGAGCGACGAAGTCAAAGGACTCAGTCAAAGTCTCCCGCAGGTCCTTCGGGAGGGTCGTGATCTCATCTGCGCTTTGGATAAAGCGTTGATAGATGGCCTTCCAGACCTGCTGGGCGCGGTAGGCTGGCTGCCCGTTCCGGGCGGCCCAATCCGTCAAATCCTCCTGACGGAGATCGTAAATCAGGGGCTTGAGATCAGTCATCAAAAGATCAACTCCGCGAGGTCCTTCACAATGATATCCGGCGCTTTCGGCATTTGTTGAGCCTCCTCAAGGGTTGAAGCGCCGGAAAGCACAAATGCTGAATAGATGCCCGCGGCCTGAGCGCCGAGGATATCCGTCTCGAGCCGGTCGCCAACGCCCAGGGTTTCCTCCGGCCTCAGGCCCAGCCGGCGCAACGCCATCTGGTAGAGCAGAGGCTCGGGCTTGCCCACGATCCTGGCCTTCTGGCCCGAAGCGATCTCGATCGCGCCGATAACTGTCCCCGCACCGGGGATCAATCCCTCGGGCGAGGGGTAAGTGACATCCGGGTTGGTGCCGATAAATTCACAGCCGCTGCGGATCAAAAGCGCCGCGTCTTTCAGCTTCTCATAGGTCAGGCCCGTATCCATGGCAGCGACCACGACCTGCACGTCCTCATGGCGGTCAGAAACCACCGTCAGACCGGCATCCTCCAGGATCTTCTTCAGGCTGGGCGTTCCGACGGCGAAAACTCGGCAGCCATCGGGGTATTTCTCAGCCAGGAACAAACCGGTTGCCTGCGCTGCGGAAATTACCTGCCATTCTTCCAGTTCCACACCAAAGCGGCTGAGCTTGGTAAAAAAGTCGTCAACCGTTTTAGTCCCATTGTTGGTGGCCAAGATGACCTTCAGCCCCTGGTCTTTGAAAGCCTGAAATATCGCCGGCAGGTCGCCGATCGGCTCCCTATCTCGCCACAGCACACCGTCCATGTCCAGAATGAGGCCTTTAATATTGGGCAGGTGATCTGAGATCATGCGCTCTCCTTCAAAAAATACCGGACACCTGTTGGGCAATCCGGCATTTCATTGTTCTGTCTGGTTCGTTTACTTGACCGGGGCTTCGAGGACTTTATCCACCAGGCCGTATTCCACAGCCTGCTGGGCGCTCATGTAGAAGTCACGCTCCGTATCGTGGATGATCGTCTCGATGTCCTGGTCGGTCGCGGCGGCCAAAATCTCATTGAGACGCTCTTTGATCCGCAGGATCTCTTTGGCCTGGATTTCAATATCCGAAGCCTGGCCCTGCGCGCCGCCCAAAGGCTGGTGCATATGGATCGTGGCATGGGGCAAGGCATAGCGCTGACCCTTTTCGCCGGCGGCGAGCAGGACCGTGCCAAAGCTGGCGGCGACGCCGACGGCAACGGTGCTGATCTTGTTGGGGATCATGCGCATGGTGTCATAGATCGCCATTCCGGCATAAACCTGGCCGCCAGGGGAGTTGATGTACATCTGGATGCCGTTCTCCGGGTCTTCCCGGCTCAGGTACAGCAACTGAGCCACAACCAGGTTCGCGATCTGGTCATCAATGGGGGAACCCAGAAAAATGATCCGGTTTTTGAGCAGCAGGGAATAAATATCATAAGCGCGCTCACCTCGGCTGGAATTCTCCACAACCATCGGAATGACAGAAGACAAATCGTTGTTGAACATTTTCACCATCCTTTAATTTTTCTTTATTTTGTCCTACGATTATCTAAATTTTATAAGATTTTCCTACGCGTTTGCTTCTGCGTCTTCTTCAGAGATCACTTCTTCTGCCAGGTCGAGGGCTTCTTCTGCAGCAAGGGAGCCGCTTTCTTCAGCGATGCCTTCAGCAGCGGCATCTTCGGCCACTTTTTCTTCCGCAGCCGCTTCTTCCTCTGCGGTCGTTTCTTCCGCCTCAGGCTCTGCATCAACGGGGATCGGCTGGCCGGTGGCAATCAATTTCAACCGATTTTCCAGCTGGGCGTTGATCGTCCGCTGGACGCCTTCCATGGAGATTGCCCGGGAGAATTCCTCCTTGCCCATTTCCTGCTGCATTTCCTGAGCATTGCCGGAGTAGAAAATTTCACTCATGACCTGATTGACCTGATCCTGGAACAGTTTCTCATCCAGTTTCAATCCTTCGGCCGCGATCAAAGCGTCAACCAGCAGGCTGCGCTCCAGCCGCTGTTTGGCAACCGGCCGGACTTCTTCTGCCATGAATTTCTCTTCATCCGTTTCGCGCAGTTTGAGATAGGTCTCAAAATCCAGGTTCTGGCTCTCCAGCTGGGATTTGATATCCTCCAGGACGTGGTCCTGTTCATGTTCCAGCATCTGGGGCGGGTAGACCAGCTTGGCTTTCTCGGCAATGGCCTCCAGAACCGCGTTGAAGTATTCTTCGTCATATTTTTCCAGGTGGTCCCGCCGCATCCGTTCTTCAATGGATTCGCGGAAGGCCTCGGGGCTTTCATAGTCGCCCATGGTCTGAACAAATTCAGCGTCCAGTTCGGGGAGTTCCAGTTCTTTGACGGATTGGACCTCCACAGTGAAGATCGCTTTCTTGCCGCGGTAATCTTTGTCATGGTAGTTCTTGGGGTAGGTCTTTTGAATGGTCTTGCTATCGCCAGCGCTGACGCCTTTGAGCTTTTCAGCAAAGCCGGGGAAAGGCCACTCGGTTTCCGATTTTTCACCTTTGACGGGGATAATCACCTGTTGGGGGGTCTTATCCGTGATCGTGGCGTCTTCGCCCTCAGGCAGGTCAACAAATTCACCGCTCAGGTTGAAGTACACCAGGTTGCCTTCCTCTGCGGGGTGCTCTGCGGGGATGATGGTGGCTGCATTGCGGCGCAGATTAGCGATGAAATCATCAACCTGACTGACATCAAATTCTTTCAGGTCATAGGCTTTGCGAATCTCGCGATAATCTCCAAGGTCAACTTCCGGCTCCAAAGGAACCGTGAAGATCATTTTGGGAGGATCGTAGCTTTCCATTTCGTCCAGATTGCCGGCGCCGGAGGGTTCGATCTCGGCCTGCTCAAGGAATTTGCCATAGTCATCATCTAAAAGGATGTCCAGAGCTTCCTGGAGGATAGCGCCTTCACCGTAACGGTTCAGAATAACATCATAGGGGGCCTTGCCGGGGCGGAAGCCGGGAATTTTAGTTTCTTTGGCGATCTTGCGGGCCGCTCGGCGTTTAAAGCCTTCGAATTCCTTGGCGGTGTATTCAACGGTGAGTGTAGCTTGACGATCGTCTGAGATTTGCTTTTCGATTTTCAACGTAAAGTCCTTTTCGTACAGTATTTTCAATTTCTCCGATTAGTGGAGAGAACAATAGCTTAACTTCATTATAACCAAAATAACCAGCGGATTTTACCACATTAATGATCATTATTAATGAGTCTACTGCAAAAACCAGCGTCGGTCTGTTTTTGGATCATCCAGCTATCAAGAAATTATGATCGCGCTGTTGGTCAATTTCTTGGGTGGGCAGTTTGATCTTTTTGATCCAGGAAATTCTGGATTGATAACCCTAAACAGTATTATGTCTAGCAATCCACCCTTGGTGGCTGGATAATATTTTTTCTGGTCCCTAGGCTCTTTCCTTCAACCGGGAAAGGGTAGAATCAAAATAGTGGGGATATAATCATAAAAGTTAATTATTTAAGAATAGGCAGCATTTATGGATTTCAACTTGCGGCATCCCCGCGAACAACTTGTCGCCATCATGCAGCGGATCTACGATCAGGATATGACCACGCTTTCCGGCGGCAACCTTTCTATTCGGGATGAAGAGGGGACGATCTGGATCACACCGGCCGGAATTGATAAGGGCAGCCTGACGCCTGCCGACATCATCCGCGTGGCGCCGGATGGCAGCGTTTACGGCCCGCATCGGCCTTCCTCCGAGTTGCCCTTCCACCGCGGGATCTATGCCGTCCGGCCGGACCTGCGCGCCGTGGTCCATGCCCATGCGCCCGCCTTGGTCACCTTCAGCATCGCGGGCCAAATCCCCGATCCACAGATCCTGCCCCAGGCCGCGGAGGTCTGCGGCCCGATCCGTTATGCGCCCTATGCCATGACGGGGAGCGAGGCGCTCGGCGTCCAGATTGCCCAGACCTTTGCCACGGGCGTCAATATCGTGATGCTGGAGAATCATGGCGTGGTCATCGGGGGATTGAGCTTGCTGGAAGCGTTTAAGGGCTTGGAGACTCTGGAAACTTGCGCCCGGACGCTGATCCATGCCCGCAAGCTGGGGGCGTGCCGCGCGCTCGATGAAAATCAGATCAGGGCTTATGTCCATCACCCGAGCGATCTGGAACCATTTCAGCCTGCGCATCATTCGCCTTTGGAGCGTGAGTTTCGGCGGGAAATGGTTGAGATCGTCCATCGGGCATACGCTCGGCAATTGATGACATCCACCGAGGGAGTCGTTTCCGTCCGCGTGGATGAGGACCGCTTCCTGATTACGCCAAAATCCGTGGACCGGCAGGCCCTGGCAATTGAAGATATCGTGCTGATCGAAGGGGGCCGGCGGGAAGAAGGCCTGACTCCCAGCCGGCAGGTTGATCTGCACTCGGAAATCTATCGCCAGCATCCGGAGGTGGGCAGCATCATCACCGCGCAGAGTCCTTGCGCAAGTGCGTATGCAGTGACTTCCGTGAAGTTTGATTCCCGGACCATCCCCGAATCCTATATCTTCCTTCGGGAGGTCCCAATGCTGCCCTATGACCTGGCCGTCCGCGCTGGTTCGGCGCTGGCCCGGTCGATCACGGACCGTTCGCCCGTTTTGCTCATCGAAAATTTTGGCACGCTGACGACGGGCGCGAATCTGCTGCAGGCCTATGACCGCTTGGAAGTGCTTGAAAATACGGCCCGCTCGCTGCTGCAATTGCCCAACCCGGATGCCCTCAAGGCGATCGGTGAGGATGAATTGCGTGCGATCGAAAGAAAATTCTTCAAAGCCTGACCCCGCTGGGGCAGCTTTGGCAAAAATTTCCATCCATTTTCTCAACCCAGACCTGGTTTTTCGTCCCTTAGCGATTATTACGAAATAAGGTATAAATACGGCCTACCTATCGGCGCGGGTGTATTTTAACAAGCGCTCTGGAGATGATACGATGCGTAAAAATAAGAATAGAATTTTCGGACAGACTGTCCTTTTGGTGTTTTCAGCCCTTGCTTTCTTCGTTGCTTTCCTGCTGATCTTTGCCGCGGCCACGGTTTTCAGGTCGCAGATTCCTTTTTTCCAGCTGGTCGATCAGCAGGACGTGGCCCCGGTTGAGACCTTCGGCCCCGAGCCAGCCCCCTATGGCGGTGTGATGGATTTTCAGGTGCCCGCGACCACCAAACTTTTTATGATCCTCGGCTCCGATTCCCGGCCTCAGGCGGGCTATCGCACGGATGTGATCATGCTCGCGGCGGTGGATACGGTCTCGGGGCAGGTGAGCCTGGTGTCCTTCCCGCGTGACCTCTGGGTGATCATCCCGGGCTATTACGAACAACGGATCAACACCGTGATGCAGATCGGCGGGATGCCCCTGCTGGCCAATACCCTGCAGACCAACTTTGGCATCTACCCGACCGATTATGCCATGATCGATATGGCCGGTTTCCTCAAGGTGATCGACATCCTGGGCGGCGTGGAATTCGAAACGGAATATGCCACGGCCGATGCCTGTGACGGTTCGCTTGAAGCGGACCGCTGGTGTGAGGTCGGGCCGGGAACAGTGAGCCTGGATAGCGATTGGGCTTTGTGGTATGTCCGGGCGCGCTACAATTCCAGCGATTTTGACCGGATGCGCCGCACCCAGGAAGTCGTCCAGGCCGTGATGAAGAAAGTGACGAGTCCGATTGGGATTCTCAGGATGCCGGCCTTGATGAGCGCCTATTCGGAGAATGTCCAAAGCAACATCACGCCGGGAGACCTGCTGGTGCTCAGCCGGCTGGGCCTGGGGTTCAGCGCTGAAAAGATCCATCATTATACGATTGGCCCCAACCAGGTGACCAGTTGGATCACCAGCGATGGTGCGGCCGTCCTGCTTCCGAACACGGCTGCCATCCAGGCGATTCTCCAGAGTGCGCTGAATTTTGAGTAACCCACATTGCCCTAAGGGCCTTGATTTTTGCTAATCCTCAGGTAAAATTAAACATGGAGTGAAATCCTTTGCTCTGCTATCAAAAGTTTGGAGGATAAATACCAATGAAAGGTAATCAGGAAATTATTGATGCCCTCAATAAGGCTTTGGCTGAAGAGTTAACTGCCATCAACCAATATATTCTTCATGCGGAAATGTGCAAAGATTGGGGATATTCCAAGCTCCACGGGGTGGTTGAAAAACGGGCGATTGTTGAGATGAAACACGCCGAAAATTTGATCGGTCGAATTCTTTTCCTCGAAGGTCAACCGATTGTTTCCAAACTGGATGATTTCCATATTGGCTCAACGGTCAAGGATCAGCTCGAAAACGACCGGATGGCTGAATTTGAAGCGATCAAATTTTACAATGAAATCGTGGCGCTCACCACAAAGCTGGGCGATAACGGCACCAAGGTCCTGGTCGAATCGATCCTGACGGACGAGGAAGATCACATTGACCTTTTGGAAGAACAGCTCAGCCTGATCGAGCAGATGGGTTACGAGTTCTTCCTGAACCAGCAGATCTAGTTTGCAGGAAGGTCTTAGATGGAAAAAGAGCAATCCGTTCAGACAGAACGGATTGCTCTTTTTTGGTTCTAGTGCAGCGGTGACGAGCAGCGATCAAAGTCCTTTGCGCTTCAGCCAGTCCATCAACCCTTGGTTGAATACTTCGGGGTCTTCCTGCTGGGGCAGGTGGCCTTTGCCGGCGATGGTCAGGACCTCGGCGTCTGGTTGCAGCGCCTGGATTGCGGCGGCGTTTTTTGCCGAGAAGAGGCTGTCCATTTCCCCGCGGATGACCAGGGTGGGGATCTCCAGTTTGGCAAGCTGTTCGGGCAGCGCTGACTGGGCCTTGCGGACCCAGGGGCTGAGCTTGCGCAGGGTCGAGAAATAGGCCCGGCGCTGACCATTGCTCCAAACGCGGTGGTTGACCCGGGTGAAGAGGAATTCTCGGTCGGCAGCAGGCAAGGAATCCAGGTCCTGATAAACAGGCCGGAGAGAGTCATAAGCCGCATCCGGATTTTTTCGAAAGTTGGTGTAGATTGCTTCGCCCACCAGCGGGATCGCCATCACCTGCAGGCTGCTATCCGCCATTTGGTCCGGCTGGTAGAGGGCGCCATCCACCAGGACCAGGCCGCTCAATCGTTCCGGGTGGGCGGCCGCGATTCCATGCGCCAGGATCCCGCCCAGGGAACTGCCGATCAGGGTGGCTTTCTCTAGTCCCAGAACGTCCATCAATTCAAGGATCGCGCTCTTCATCAGGGTGGGGGTATAGGCCTGCTTGAGGTGGTCGGACCGGCCGAACCCGGGGAGGTCCAGCGCGATCACATGGTGGTCCTCGGCAAGCAGGGGAATCTGGTGCCGCCAGGTATCGGCTTCATCGCCCAGGCCGTGAATCATCACCAGAGGCGGTTGACCCGGATCGCCGGCTTCAAAATAAAAAAGCGAGAAGTTCAGTTTGGGGAGGAGCGTTTTCTTTCCGAGATTCGCCAGGCTGTCCCAGGGGGCCATGGGTTGTTGATAGGGGCTTGTTTTTGCCATTTAGCTTGCCTTTCAGATTAGTTAATGAAGGTTAATATCCCAGTTGCAGGTCAACTTTATTGGGGATGGGCTGGCCGCGGTTGGCGGCATTCAGCAATCGGGCCAAAGCCACGATCCGCTGATGTTCGACTTCCTCCACCATTCCGCCCCGGTGAGGGCTGAGCACAAAATTCTCCAGCTCGCCCAGCGGCGCATCGGAGGGGGGCGTGTTGGCCCGGGCCTCCCGTGTTTCAGGGTAGTGGTACCAGACATCGCTGCCGGCGGCGCGCAGCTGGCCGGATTTGAGAGCATGATAGAGCGCCCATTGGTCCACCACGGGTCCGCGCCCGATATTGATCAGCAGGCTGCCTTTTGGCATCCGGTTGATCTCCGCTTCCCCGATCAGCCCTTCCGTTTCCGCGGTGAGAGGTAAGGCAATCATCAGCACATCCGCGGCGGGCAGCAGCTCAGGGAGTTGGCTATCTGGATAAACGGCCACATCCAGCGTTCCGGTGTACGTTTCGGGATGTTTCTTGGTGGCCATGACGTGCAGGCCGAGTCCCAGGCAAAGTTTGGCCAGAGCCTGGCCGATCTCACCAAAGCCGAGGATCAGGACGCGCTTGCCCTGGAGCAGGATGCCCTGGGGGCCGTCATAGCGCGGCCGCCAATCATTCCTGCGCAGGGCCTGGTCCATGGGGATCAGACGCTTGGCGGCGGCGAACAGCAGCGTGAGCGCCATCTCAGCGGTATTGACGTTGTTATGGTGCAGGTTGTGGACGCTGACCTCGGGGTAGTCCAGCATCAGAGTGCGGGTTGGTTCCGAGACGCCTGCCCAGGGGATGATGATCGCTTTGAGGTTGGGGCTGGCTTCAATCCATTCCCTGGATGGGGAGGGGTTGACCAGGATGTCATAGTTGGCTTTTGGGGGAATTTCCCGGCCCTCTGTGAGGACAATCTCGGGGTCCAAAAGGGACTTGAATTCTTCAGTCAGACCTTCAAAACTGAGGCGGTAAAAATGGACGTGCAGGGGCATGTCGACTCCTTTTGATGGTTGTTATAATTTTATTTTACGCTTAATGTCCAGCCTTTGGGGATACCCGGATGTTCCTGCTATAATGATCAGTTGAATTGTCAAAGTTGCCGAAGGAATTCTCAATGAAAACGGCCATAAAATCCTTATTATTCGGTTTGGTCTTTATGGTCATGGGTCTGGTGTTCATGTTCATCTTCGGCCAGGTCACGGATCTCACCTGCGCCAAAACCCTGGAAGGCAAGCCGGAATGCGCAATGGAGGTGAAATTCCTGGGGGGTTTCACGCTGTCCAGCAACGAGGTCCGGGATGTCACCCGTGCGGATGTGGAGGAAAGCTGCGACGATGAGGGCTGTAGTTACCGGGTGGTGCTCACGACGATCGAGGGACAACAGCCGCTGACCTCTTATGACACATCCGACTGGTCCGGCAAGGAAGAGATTGCAGCCCGGATCAACGATTAGGTGGGACGACTTCCAACCGGGAGCCGCTTACCCTCCAGGATGATTCGGGTGTGGGCGTCTTTATTATCCTGGACCTCTGTCTTAGTGGGGGTCTAGCAACTGATCCTCAATGGCCTGATCAAGTCCAATCAGGACGGTTAAGGCCATCCACCCGTCTGAGGTGAGACAGGCAGATGGGTCTTTCGTATAGCAATTGTGTGGTTCGGTGGGGGGGGCTATCCCAATGCTTTGTAAATTTCCGGGTGGATCGTCAGGTTTTTGTTTTTCGTTGCAATGTAGAAATAAACCATCTTGGCGGTTTTAAAGAGTTCGGCGCCGGCGTAGGAAACGCCGGGGATGGTGATCTTGATGGGCTGGCCTTTAATATAAGCCAGGAGCAGGCGTTCGGTCGCGTAAAAGAATCCTTCAGAAAAATCATCCGCCCCCAGATAGCCATTTGTCACCAATTCTTGGACTCGCTTGGCGGTATCTAAATACATGCTGCTGTCCTCGGCTATATAGCGTCCGCCATCAAAGCGTTTGCGCTCGTTGTACATCTGGATGGCCCAGGGGGAGAGCGGGTCCGAATCCGGATACTTGGTGGGATTCGCCAGCAGCTGTTCATAAATGGTCTTCTTGGGGGGCGTCCTGTCGGGGACAATGCCTTCCATCAGCACCCGCAGCATCCAGCCTAAGGGGGCGAGGATGACCGGAATCCAGAGATAATTCAGCTGGAATTGGGCGGGTTTTTGGCTGACCATGCTGATCAGGCTGAGGGTCAGCATGAAGATCAGGATCAGAATTGAGATACTGCCCAAACCAATCGGAATGATGAAATCGTAATTCTTGTGGTTGGTCATCGAGAAGATCTTAAAGAGAGAGATCAGATACCCAAACGCGACCAGCCCACCGCAGAGCAGGGTGACAACAATCAGGATGGATAATTTCAGATCAAGGTGGTTGATGACGATGATGATGGCCATCATGGCGATGACCAGGATGACGAACACCATATTGGCGAATGCTTGTCTCGATTTATGCCAGGATCGCTTCAGGAAATTTGCGACAGCTTTACCGGGGCCGTTGCTTTTTTCTTCAGCATATTCTTCGCCAGGTCTGTTGAAGATCCGAGAGATCAAATAAAGGATCGGGATCAGGATAAAACCTAACCAGAAAAGGCCCCATAATTCATTCATAGAGATTAAATTGCTCCCTTCCGACCCTATTCCACGCTTCCTCATTCAATAAAATTCTATTAAACTGGTTATAAGTTGTTAGATTATAAAACTTTCC
>WOYY01000002.1 GCA_011620555.1 Anaerolineaceae bacterium
ACAACCATAAGGCTATCCCCCCTTAATACTTGACCGCCTCATTCCACCATCCTGCCGTTTCTGCCGCTCACTCACCTCTTCTTTGAATGAGTGAAAGTGAGGATTATTCATTTATTTGTTTAATCTTAGTGAGTGTTAGTATAATCGGAATGACACGATCAAGTTAGATGGAGTAACATGGCACACGAAAGAACACGCAAAATCGTCATCACAGGCGTTCTGAGCGCCATTTCAATCTTTTTAGGCCTCACCCGGCTGGGATTTATCCCCTGGATCAGCGGCGCCTCGCTGACCATCATGCAGGTCCCAGTCATCATCGGGGCTGTGCTGGAAGGGCCAGTGGTGGGGGGTGGGATTGGCCTGATCTTTGGGATTTTCAGCCTGATCCAGGCGGCTGTGGCGCCCTCCGGTCCCACGGATGTCTGGTTCACGAACCCGCTTTTGTCTATCTTGCCCCGGCTGTTCATTGGGCCGGTGGCCTGGCTGATCTATTCCGCGCTTAAGCGCTGGAAGGTTCCGGCGCTGATCGCGGCGGGGTTGGGCGGCAGTCTGACCAATACCCTCCTCGTCCTCGGGATGATCGGTGTGCTGGGCTACGTGCCCTGGGCTGCGTTGCCCGCCATCGCTCTGGCGAACGGTTTACCGGAAGCGGCCGCGGCGGCGATCCTGGTGGTTGCGGTGGTGTCCATCTGGCAGGGGATTGAAAAAGGCGGCAGGAAAAAGGGTTCTGACCTTTAGAGCAGCCATCCGGGCAGGAGCAGAAAGACGCTTGCCAGAACGCCGGCGACCAAAAGAGCGGCATCCTGCCTGTTGAACTGCAAATCATAATAGCTGCTGCGCGCTTCTGCGGCATTGAAACCACGGGATTCCATAGCGAGGGCCATCGTTTCCGCGCGTTTAAGGCTGGTGACGATCAGCGGCACGATCAGAGGCAAAACACGTTTGGCTTGCCGGATGGGGTTAAATCCTTTTTGCTCCCAATCGCCGCCGCGGGAGGCCTGCGCTTTGGCGGTCTTTTCGGCCGTTTGGGCGATCAGGGGCAAGTAACGCAGGGTCACCTGGATCACCATGGTCAGATCATTCACGGGGAAGCCGATCTTTTCAAAGGGTTTGAGCAGGTAGAACAGGGCCGTGGTGATCTGGGAGGTTGAAAGGCTCATCACCAGGGCATTGATCAGCAGGATCAAAACCAGGAATTTGAGGACCAGCATGGCGGCGCTCAACAGCGCGTTTTCTGTAATTGCCAGACCAAATACAACCCACAAGGTGGAGCCGGGGTCGCCCACCCGGAAGAAGAGGATCTGCAAAATGGCCAGCAGAAGGATAAAGATCAAGGCCCGTTTGAGGCTCTGCCAGACCGGCTTGAGGGGGAGTTGGGCGAGGGCATAGAGGCCCAGGACCCAACCGAAGCCAAGGCCGAGCACCCAGAGCCGGGAGGCGAAGACCAATCCAATAAACAGAGACAGAAACATCAGCAATCGGGCCCGGGGATCCCGTTGGTGGAACCAGGAAGGGCGGGAGACGTATTGTCCGAGGCCAAGATTACCCAGGAACTCGAACCGGTTGCTCATGGCTGCACCTCCCGCAGGGCCGCGCTGAGGCGGTTGGGTGTGGTGGTGTCCAAACCCTCGAGTGGCCAGCCTTTTTCGATCAGGGCCTGGGAGGCTTGCACTGCCAGCGGGGCCGTCAGGCCGGCGGCGCTTAGCGCCTCGCGGTTGGTGAGCAGGTCTTGTCGCGGGCCACTGTGCTGGATCTGTCCGGCCTGGATGAAGGAGAAATCCCCCGCCACAAGCGCCAGTTCGTCCAGCCTGTGACTGGCAATCAGCAGGGTTTTTCCTGCCGCTTGGAGTTCGAGGAACAATGTCAGCAGCTCATCCCGGGCGCCGGGGTCCATGCCGGCCGTGGGTTCATCCAATAAGAGAATGTCCTGATCCAGCGCCAGGGTGGATGCCAGGGCTACTTTTCGTTTTTCACCACCGCTCAAGGTCGTCAGCCGGCGATCTTTGTAGGCTTCAAAATCAAGGCCCACCAGAGTCATGGCCGCCCGGACCCGCTCCCGCAGGTCTGCAACGCCAAATTGGCGGGGGCCGTAGGCGATCTCATCGCCTACATAGACCTCAAAAAATTGCGTTTCCGGGCTTTGGAAGACCAGCCCGACTTGCTTCACAACTGTTCGCAGCGCGGTATCGGGGACTTCCAGGTGCAGGGACCCGACCCGGACCGTGCCCTGTTCGGGGCGGAGGATGCCGTTGATGTGCTGCAGGAGGGTGGATTTCCCCGAGCCATTGGCTCCGGCCAGCGCGTGCACCTGCCGGGCTGAGACGCCGAGGGTCACCCCGCGCAGAGCAGGTTTCGCCAGAGGACTGCCGGCCAAATATGTATAGTGGACCGCTTCCAGCTGGATCAGCGCACCGTCGGCCAATCCGTCAAGAGGAGTGTCTGTTGAGGGCCTGTTTTGGGCCTGGGGGTTGGGACAGGCTGGCAGGGCAGCCAGCAGGTCCTCGGATTTCAGAATACCGGAGGGCAGGTCCCATCCAAGACGGCTTAAGTCCCGGGCGAGGGCGGCGGCCTCCGGGATTCGCAGCCCGGCTGCGCGGAGGCGATCCTCTTGCGAGAAAATTTCGGTGGGCGCGCCGTTCATCACGACCTTCCCCTGCTGCAAAACGACGACCTGGTCGGCCAGCAGGGCCTCTTCCATGTGATGGGTGATGTAAACGATCGTCATGCCCTGCCGGTGCAGTTCTCGCACCCGCGCCAAGAACGATTCCCGGGCAAGGGGGTCCAGCATGGAGGTGGGCTCGTCCAGAAGGATCACTTTCGGCCGACGCGCCAGCACGCCTGCCAGAGCCACCCGCTGAATCTGACCGCCGGAGAGGAGATGCGGCGGTCGGTCCGCGTCAGCGGTCATGTCAATGGCTGCTAACTGCGCGGCGACCCGGGTTTGGATCTCGCCGGTCGGGAGGTTGGCGTTTTCCAACCCAAAGGCAATATCCTCCGCCACCGTTGAGGCCACGATCTGGTCTGCTGGGTTTTGGAAGACCATGCCGACGATGGACCGCAACGCCCGGTGGTGGCGGTCCTCGCGCGGGTCCAGGTTGTCCACCCACAATCGGCCGGCTGTGGGCAGCAACAGACCGTTGAGATGCTTGATCAGGGTGGTTTTCCCGGAGCCGTTCTCACCTAACAGCGCGACAAAAGCGCCGGCTTCGATCGTCAGATCGATCCCTCGCAGGATGTCCGGCTGCTCTGGGGGGAGGTCATCCGGACGGTAATGCAGGTCTTCAATTTGGATGAGCTTAGTCACGGGCTAATCATATCAGGATTTTTAGGATGTTTGGG
>WOYY01000052.1 GCA_011620555.1 Anaerolineaceae bacterium
TGTGAAATTAATCTTGGAAAAATTAGATTCAGGACACTAAAAAGGGAAACTCAGGGGGGCGCGAGTAGAAGCGTTATTTTATAATTATTCGGATAGCTATTCGTGAGAGATTGAATGAGAATGGGACGGGTTTTCAGTTTTAGCCGAAAGCTGGATTAAAATAATGAAAAGTAACATCATTAATCGCCTCGCTGATTTTATTCGGCCGCAGCAAAGATCTGCCGGTGGCTCAGAATTTCATAAGGATGGTGAAGGAAGAATTTAATTTCTGGCGGCGGCGTTTGAACACCCAAAACCGGTCAGGAGGTTTTTTAGGAAATATGGCAAGCAAGCAATTATTTGATCCGGACCCCATCGTCCGAAAATACGCCGCCCAGTTGTATGAGCAGGTGGAGCCGCTCCCGCTTATCAGTCCGCATGGACATGTCTCCCCGGCCCTATTTGCCGATGAGAATTACCGGTTCGGTTCGCCGGCGGAATTATTGGTGATCCCCGATCATTACGTGACCCGCATGCTGTATTCAGCCGGCCTGAAGCTGGAAGAGCTGGGCGTTCCTACGCGGGATGGCTCAGCGGTGGAACAGGACCAGCGCAGCATCTGGCAGCGTTTTGCGGAGCATTTCTTCCTTTTCCGAGGGACGCCCTCCGGGCTGTGGATCCAGAATGAACTGCGGACGGTCTTCCGGATTGAGGAAAAATTGACTGGGGAGAGCGCCCAAAGGATATATGAGCAGATTGAGGCGCGAATTCAGTCGCCCGAGTTTTCCCCCAGGGGTCTCTACGCCCAATTTAACCTGGAAGTTCTCTGCACAACGGATGCCGCCACGGACCCCCTTGCTGAGCACCAGAAAATATTGGCCTCCGGATGGCAGGGGCGCATCGTGCCGACCTTCCGCCCCGACGCCGTCCTGGATTTGAACCGGACCGATTGGCACTCGGAGATCAGGAAATTGAGCGAGGTCAGCGGAATTGCTGTCAAAGATTTTGCCTCCTATATTGCGGCACTGGAAGACCGGCGGGCCTTCTTTAAAAGGCTGGGCGCCACTGCCACAGACCATGGGGTATTGAGCGCGGATACGACGCCCTTGTCCCCGGCTGAGGCAGGCCGGATCTTTGACCGGGCGCTGACCAACAAGCTTTTGAAGGGCGATGTCGAGCGCTTTGCCGCCCACATGCTTTATGAGATGGCGCGGATGAGCAGCGAGGATGGCCTCGTGATGCAGCTGCATGTGGGATCGTACCGCAACCACAACCGGGATCTTTTTGATCGTTTTGGGCCGGACATCGGAGCGGATATCCCTGTCAGGGCGGAATTCACCAGAGCATTGCAGCCATTGTTGAACGCCTTTGGCAACCATCCCAACCTGACCCTGGTTGTTTTCACCTTAGATGAAAGCGCCTATGCCCGTGAACTCGCGCCCCTTGCCGGGCATTATCCTTCCGTCAAAGTTGGACCGCCCTGGTGGTTCCACGACAGCCCCAAGGGGATTGCGCGGTATTTGGACCAGGTGATTGAAACTGCCGGCGTTTACAACACAGCGGGATTCAATGACGATACCCGGGCGTTTCTGTCCATACCTGCCCGGCACGAGGTCTGGCGGCGGGCCATCTGCAACTGGGTCGCCGGGCTGCTGGCCAGGAAGATTATTGATGAAGTCGATGCAAGCGCCATGGCGGCGGCGTTAGCCTATGGGCAGGCCAAACAAACGTATAAACTCTAAAATATCTCAGCTTTAATGAGGGAATGACCATGAATTTGTCCGAATTGACCCAAATCTATGATTTCAAGGGAAAGACCGCCCTGATCACGGGGGGAAACGGCGTGCTGGGCGGCGAGATCGCCTGCGGTCTGGTCGGCCTGGGCGCCAGCGTCGTGATCCTGGACCGGAGAGGGGATGTGCCGGAGGCGTGTCAAGCCAGGCTGCAAGCGGGACCGGGGAATTACAGCGTTGTGCCTTGTGATGTCCTGGATCAGGACAGCCTGCTGGCCGCCCGCGACAGCATTTTGGAATCCTTCGATTCGATTGATATGCTGGTCAACGCGGCCGGGGGAAACCACCCGGATGCCACCACGGGCGGGGAAAAGACCTTTTTCAACCTGCCCAGGGAAGCCCTGCGGTTTACAACGGACCTGAACCTGCTCGGAACCATTTTGCCCTGCCAGGTCTTCGCTGAACAGATGGTTGAGCAGGGGGAGGGCGTGATCTTGAATATTTCCTCGATGAACGCTTTCCGCCCGCTGACCCGCATCCCCGCGTATTCAGCCGCCAAGGCCGCGGTCAGCAATTTTACGCAATGGCTGGCTGTGCATTTGGCTCAGGAATATTCACCGGATATCCGGGTGAACGCTATCGCGCCGGGTTTTTTCCTGACCCAGCAGAACCGCTTCCTGCTCCTGGATGAATCCGGCCAGAGCCTCACAACCCGCGGCCAAACGATCATTGGGCACACCCCCCTCGGCCGGTTTGGCACGCCGGCGGATTTGCTGGGGACAGTCTTCTGGCTGCTTTCGCCCGCGTCGCAGTTCGTCACCGGGATCGTTGTCCCTGTGGACGGCGGTTTTTCGGCGTTCAGCGGTGTGTAAGGAGCGCGAGGATATGCCCATTATGCCCCAATCGGGCCAATGCCTTGCTGGGCTGGGGGACCCAGGCTGATGGCGACGGCGATCGTCCTCATGGGCGTTTCGGGATGCGGCAAGACCAGCGTGGGGGAAGCGCTTTCCGAAAAGCTGGGCTGGCCGTTCTATGACGGCGATGACTTTCATCCGCAGGCCAATATCAGCAAGATGGCCCAGGGGGTCCCGCTGGACGATGATGACCGCCAGCCCTGGCTGGAGCGTTTGCACGCTTTGATCGCGGAGCAGCTGGATGCGGGTCAGTCATTGATTGTTGCCTGTTCGGCGCTCAAGGAAAGCTACCGCCAAATCTTGCAGGGCGGCCGGGAAGAGGTCAAATTCGTGCATCTCACCGGCAGCTTTGATCTGATCTTTGCGCGGATGAAAGCACGCAGCGATCATTATATGAAAGCTGAGATGCTGCAAAGCCAATTCGCTGACCTCGAGCCACCCCGCAATGCCCTCAGCGTCCCGATTGACCAGCCGGTCATTGCGATTGTTGAAGGGATATGTGAGCATATTGCTGCGACGTTGTAAAAATATGTAAGGGGAATTTTGCTGGCCTCAAAAAATGGGGTTGTCCAGATTAAAACAAAAGAGCGGGCGACGAGATTCGAACTCGCGAATAGTAGCTTGGGAAGCTACTGCCTTACCACTTGGCGACGCCCGCTGG
>WOYY01000008.1 GCA_011620555.1 Anaerolineaceae bacterium
TGAGCTTTGGGCTCATGAGGGTTCAAATCCCTCCTTCGGCATAGCCCCCCATTCCAATGGGGGGTTTTTGTTGCCACCCTGCCGAGTCGGAAATGGTACAATAGTTGTAACAAGTCATCCAGTTTTCAGTTTGGAATTTGACCCGCTATGAAAAAGATCCTGACGGACAAACGTGTGATCGTCGTCGCCGTGGTTGCGATTCTGGTGCTGCTCTTCATGAATTTCAACCAGCGGATGATTTTGCTTTCCAAGCTGCGCAGCCAGGAAAAAACGCTCACGTTGGAATTCGCCGATCTCGAAGCCACCAAGTTCATTCTCGAAACCAAGGTCGCCGGGGCGGATTCTGACGAAGCTGTCGAAGAGTGGGCCCGTGAGGAAGCCGGCATGGTGCAGGACGGCGACGTCCCCATCGTGATCCTGCCGCCCTCAGAGCCACTTTCGCCAACTCCCAAACCCTCCACCACCACGGCGGACCAGGTCGAATATTGGGAAATCTGGCGCGAACTCTTTTTTGGCAATTAACCCCCGATGCCTCTAAAACCGATCTTCTCTCATTTTCAAACGCGCCCTCTTGCCGCGCATCAGGATGCCGATTCAGTTCAAGTCTCCCTGGATCTCGGCCTGTCACAATCCGCCGTGCGTCGAACGGAGTTTGGCTTTGAATTGCCCGACGGTCAAACCCTGACCCTCCAGCAGATCGATCAGATCAACGCTGACGAAAATGGCTGCTACCAATTGAGCGCCAACTCCCTGCACAAGGTGGAGTTCTTTTCCGATTTCACCAACCGCTATTACAGCCTGATGCCCACCGAAGCGGCCCCCACCATGCTGATCTCGGGCATTCCCATGCACCGGATCAAAGGCACCCACCCGATGGAAGATACCCGCGAAAAGCTCCGGGCGCTGGGCCGGGCGAACGGGCTGGTCTTAGATACCACCACCGGCCTGGGCTACACCGCGATCCAGGCCGCCCAAACGGCTGCCCTGGTGATTACCATCGAGTTTGAGCCGGCGGTGATCGAGGTTTGCCGCGCCAACCCCTGGTCGCAGGAATTATTCTCTAATTCGAAGATCCAGCAGCTCATCGGCGACAGCGGCGACCTGGCGCCGGCTTTTGAGGCTGAAACCTTCAACGCCATCATCCACGACCCGCCAACCTTCAACCTGGCCGGACACCTCTATTCCGGCGACCTGTACGCCGCCTTTTACCGCATCCTGAAACCTAACGGACGCCTCTTCCATTACATCGGCAACCCCGAGAGCCGCTACGGCGCGACGACGGGCCGCGGCGTTGTGAACCGCCTGCGCCAAGCGGGCTTCTCGGTTTCGCCCCGTGACGAGGCTTTCGGCGTTCTGGCGCAAAAGAAAAGTTGGTAAACCGCCAGGACAATCGCAAAGTATAGAACCCTACCCAATCAACACCTCGTTTGGACCAAAAAAGAAGGAATGCAGAGGCGGCCCTGCCCATTACCCTATGATGTAAAAAAATCAGCATTCATGAAATTGGGATTGCTCTCTTATTGGACTTGAATAAACTCTTGATCAAATTAATCTTTGCGCTGGCCTTGGCTAAAACACCTCCTCACATGCAAGCTCCCCAGTATCATGTATAATTTTGTTCTATGGACATCAAGACACTAACGGATAAAATGAATCGCTTCGTGCAGGAAAAAGGCTGGTACGCTGCGGGCAGCCCGCGCCCCCAAACGCCCAAAAACCTGGCCGCCTCCCTGAGCATTGAAGCGGCAGAGGTATTGGAGCTTTTCCAATGGGCTGACACCGCCCCAGACCCTCAATCGCTGGCAAGCGAACTGGCGGATGTCACCCTCTATCTGCTCCAACTTGCCAGCGTCTCCCAAATTGACCTCGAGAAGGCTGTTCTGGACAAATTGGCCCTCAACGACACCCGGACCTGGGACCAGGAGCAAAGCGCGAAGGAAGATGGACCCCATGAAGAAAATTAGCGTTTTTGGCGGCGCAGACCCCAAGGAAGGCTCGGAAGCGTATCAGGAAGCTTATGAATTGGGCCAACTGCTCGGCGGGGCCGGCGCGGCCGTGATGACCGGCGGCTATATCGGCACCATGGAAGCTGTTTCCAAGGGCGCCCATGAGATGGGCGCGAAGGTTATCGGTGTGACCAGTGATGCCATCGAGTCGTATCGGCCAGTCAGCCCGAACCCCTGGATCACGGAGGAGTGGCGCTGCACCACCTTTAAAGAACGTCTGGATCGCCTGGTGGAGGAATGTGATGCGGCCATCGCCCTGCCCGGCGGGGTTGGCACCCTGGCGGAGATCAGCCTGACCTGGAACCACCTGATCCTGCGCACGATCGAACCCAAACCCCTGATCCTCGTCGGCGAAGGCTGGCACCACCTGATGGAAACCTTCTTCGCCACCTTCAATGATTATGTGGGGATTCCCAGCCGGGAATACGTCAGTTTTGCCCCCAGCCCCAGGGCAGCTCTAGAAATTCTCAAATCCTACGCCATCATCTAGCAGGAAAAAGAAAGAACAAACTATGAATGATAAGAAATTAACCCCCCGATCTGAAAATTATTCCGAGTGGTACAACCAGCTCGTTCTCCGGGCTGAATTGGCGGACTATGCCCCCGTGCGCGGCTGCATGGTCGTGCGGCCCTATGGCTGGTCCCTCTGGGAGAACATCCAGGATGCCCTGGATTCCCGCTTCAAAGCGACCGGCCATGTGAACGCCGCCTTCCCCCTCTTCATCCCGATGTCCTTCCTTGAAAAAGAGAAGGAACACGTGGAAGGCTTCTCGCCGGAATTGGCCGTCGTGACCATCGGCGGCGGGGTTGAGTTGGAAGAGCCGCTGATCGTGCGCCCGACCTCGGAAACAATCATCGGCTATATGTATTCCAAATGGATCCAATCCTACCGGGACCTGCCCGTTCTCATCAACCAATGGGGCAACGTCGTCCGCTGGGAAATGCGCACCCGCCTGTTCCTGCGCACGCTGGAATTCTATTGGCAGGAAGGCCACACCGCCCATGCCACGGCCGAAGAAGGCGAAATTGAGACCCGCCAGATGCTGGATATCTACACCGACTTCGCCGTCAACGAAGCCGCCGTCCCGGTCATCCCCGGCCGCAAGAGCGAGACCGAGAAATTCGCCGGTGCGGTGCGCTCCTATACCATTGAAGCCATGATGGGCGATACCAAAGCGCTCCAGGCTGGCACCAGCCACAACCTCGGCCAGAACTTCGCCAAAGCCTTCGAGATCCAATACCTCGATGAGAACAACACCCTGCAATACTGCTGGACCACCTCCTGGGGCCTCTCCACCCGCTTCATCGGCGCGATCATTATGACCCACGGCGACGATCAGGGTCTGATCCTCCCGCCCCGCCTGGCCCCCATCCAGGTGGTCATTGTGCCGA
Organism: Anaerolineaceae bacterium; assembly: GCA_011620555.1. Lineage (GTDB taxonomy): Bacteria > Chloroflexota > Anaerolineae > Anaerolineales > Anaerolineaceae > Brevifilum. The sequence continues at coordinate 3,399 of WOYY01000008.1, forward strand.
TCTTCCGTAAAGATGAAGAACAGGAAGCCGTAATGGCCGCGGTCGATAAGGTCAAAGCCGAACTGGCGGATTTCCGCGTCAAAGTGGACGACCGGATGGAAGTGACCCCCGGCTTCAAATTCAACGAGTGGGAACTGCGCGGCGTGCCCCTGCGGATCGAGATCGGCCCCAAAGATGTCGCCAATCACAGCGTTGCACTGGCCCGGCGGGATATTCCCGGGCGGGAGGGCAAGTCTTTTGTCCCCCAGGCCAACCTCGCCCAGACGGTGGGTGACCTGCTGGAAACTATCCAGGCCAGCCTCCTGGTGAAAGCCACCCAGTTCCGCGATGAAAACATCTTTGAACCCAAGGACTACGAAGAGTTCAAAGCGATCATCAACAGGGGCGGCTGGTGCTATGTCTGGTGGAAGCCCAACGCGGAGAATGAGGCCAAGATCAAAGAAGAGACCAAAGCCACGCTCCGCTGCATCCCCCTGGACCAGCCCGGCGGCAAGGGCCAATGCATCTACAGCGGCGAAGAAGCCACCGAAAAGGCCTATTTCGCCAAAGCTTACTGAGTTTACTTCGCCCTCTGGATCGCGGCTTTCCCCCTTTCCAGATGGTTTGCTTTTCCATAGAGGTATGATTAAAACAGATGCCAGCTGTTAACCCCACCCGGATGCGCTTTCAGGTTGAAGCTTTGATGGCCCACTATTCGGACCCCAAAGCCTTTCATCTCGTGCTGAGCAATCTCTTCGACCTCTACGCCAACCGCGCGTTGCGCTTTGGGGATCATACCGGCATCCGCCCCATGATCCCCACCTACCACCTCCCCGCGCCGCTCCTCCGCCAGCTGGAAATGGATCTGGAACGCAGAGTCCATGAAAACCCCGATCCCGCGCTCGCGCTGGTGGATGAACTCTGGCAAGATGTGTATTACGAAGTCAAACTGGCTGCCATCACCACCCTGGGGCTGATCCCCCTAACCGACCCTCAGCCCGTTCTGGACCGCCTGGATCAATGGATTGATGACCGGCTCGATCTCAGCCTGCTGCCAAAGCTGTTCTCGATTGGCACCCGCCAATTGCAGGACAAATTCCCTCAAACCTGGGAGAATTATCTGGAAACCTTCCTGGAATCGGGAGATCCTCAAAAAGCATCTGTGGGGTTCCTGGGGCTGGCGGAAGGCCTGAAAAACCGCCAAAGCCGCAATATCCCAGCCCTCTTCCGGCTGATCGGCCCTTATGTGCGGTCGCCCCAGCCGCAGAATTTCAGGGAACTCTCCACCCTGCTCATGGCCCTGGCAGAGGCGTCTCCGGCGGAGACCGGTTTCTTCCTCCGGCAGATCCTCTCTGTGACCGACTCGCCAGAGATCAAACGCCTGATCAAAGACAGCCTGCCCGGTTTCCCCCCTGAGATCCAGGATGAGCTGCGCCGAATGGTCACCCGTTCCCGCTAGGCCCGGGGTCATGCTGCTGAGTCTGCCCTGACGGCCAGACGAGCAGGGACCCGCCCCCAACCCCCATCCAGACCGTTTCACCTTCGCCCCAAACCTCCATCAGGATGCAGCTCTCCTGGTCATGGTCGCAGAGGGTCCGCGCAGCGGACTTTAACCGCTCAAAAGCCTCTTCATTCGGCAGCGAAAGGGATACAATGTCCTGAGCCTGCATGCCAATCAAATCATCAATGGATAACCCGGCGCCGTAATCGCGAAACATCACAAACCTCTTTATTCGTATATAGAATATCTTAATTTGAAACTCTGCTGTGCTATTATAGCGTTAGATTGAGGTTAGAATCCTGTTTGTTCGTTTGTATTATTGATTAAATTTTCTTGTAGAGGGATTAATCCAAATCTAAAAATGCGAGTAAAGGTAAACGAAAATAAACTGACCGCAAACCTCGTCCTTACCATTTATCTGGCAATGGCTATTTTCGCGTTGATCACCACCCCCCTCCAGGCCGTATCCTGGTCCAAGCTCCCCTTCCTGGGCGGATTCTTCAATCCCACAAATTATTACCTGCCTGTCGTCAAAATTTTCAAACAGGAAGTCTGGCCGCTCGATTCCCTGGACCTGACCTATCGGACGCAATTAATCGCGCTGAATGGCGTGCGGCTGGATTCTTCGCCGGCATTGCAAACGGAACTCGCAAAGCACCAGCCTGGCGAGTCCATCACCCTGACCTTTCAGGAAGAGGACCGGGTCTGGGATGCACAGATCGAACTGGCGGAATTCACATTTGCGGATGCCATCTATTACGCTTATATCCCCATTCTGGCCGGGCTGATTTGTCTGTTCCTGGCCCTTTGGTCCTTCGCAGACCGTCTCAACCGACCCATCTCCTCCCTGGTGGCCATCCTTTCAACCAGCCTGGCCCTGATCTATGCCACCTATTTTGACTTCCTCACCACCCACCGCTTTACCGTGGTCTTATTCATTGCCATCGCGATGGCGGCAGGCGCGCTGCTGCAAATCGGCATTGCCCTCTCCAGAGAAACCTTGCAGAAACCGAGTGGTTATGGTTTTAACCTGTTTGGATTCATCCCCAATATCTTGCTGGCCTCCTTCGGTATTTTTCAGCTCAGCTCCCAAAATCCGGCCCTGGCCTACCAGATCGTCCTGGCGATCTTGATTGCATCTTTGCTGATCAGCGGCTTCGTTTTGGCAATCATCATCTTTCTTCACCGAATCAGATGCAAAAGCCCGCTGATTAAGCGCCATTCTGAAAACTTCATCCTGGCGATCTTGATCTCCATCGCCCCTTTCACAAGCCAGTGGATCGTCAACTGGCTCAATCACAACTTTCCGCCCATCAATCCGCTTCTCATCTTTCCGCTTATCATCCTGCCTGCAACCTTGATGCGGACAAGCAGGAAATTCAGGATCGAGAAGGTCAATAAACAGGTCTATCGCGGCCTGATCTATATCCTGCTGACAGTCATTTTTGGTTTCATCTACACAGGTCTGATTTACATCCTCAACCAGGTATTGATGATAAATATCAGGCTCGACCATCCTCTGATCATCGGCAGCCTGGTGATGATGGCGGTTTTGCTGTTGGATCCCCTCCGCAAGCACATCAACCATCTTTTGAATATTGATGATGCTCCCAGCCAGGAGGCCCTCCAGCAGGCACTGGAATACACCTCAGCCTTCACCTCCCTGACCTCGAAAAAAGATGCTCTGCTCCTTTTACGCGACGCGACCTGGGAAATTATGAAATCCGGCCGGGTCGTCATTTATATCTACGACCAGGGGATCGGCGGCTATAAAGCCCGCGGCCATTTCCAGGAAGAAACAATTGAGAAAATAGTGTTCCAGGTCAATGACCTCATCCCAACCACCCTGTCAGAAGCAAAAGACCATCTGATCCTGCTCGCTGACAGCGCCGAGATCAGATTGATCGCTCAGAACTCCGGTCACATCACCCCCCATCAGTCCTATCTTTTCATTCCCATTTGGGGAAATTTCTCTTTGCTGGGCTGGGTGGAAATCACCGACCAAAGCAAACAACCGCGCTACACAGAGCAGGCCATCCAGTTGGTCGAATCCCTGGCCGCTCAATTTGCCCTTGTCTACCAACGAATTGACACCACCACATCCATTCAACAACGCTTGTGGGAGATGGAAATCATCAATCAAATCTCTTTGGCGGTGAACAGTCTGACCGATTTGGATCAATTACTTCAAACCATTTTCAATCATATTCAAAGGGTTGTTCCGGTTGACCGATTGTCTTTGGTTCTTGAACAACCGTCTTCCAGAAACTATGAAAGGGTTTTTCTCTATCAGGACAATGCCATTCTGGTCTCCACAAAGCAGCCATCCGACTTGGAGGAAGACTATCCGGAAAAATCTGCCCTTCGCACCAGCTCACCCGTTCTGATCGAAAAAGATGCGGTGAACTGGATCTTGATTCCCTTAATTCAAAACGATAAGCACCTCGGGGTCTTCAGCCTGGGAAAACCCTCCTCAGAGTCTGGTTTTGACCAGATTCTTCTCAACCTGACCGACTCCTTGGCAAACCTGGTGACCAGCGCCATCATCAAATCCCAGTTGATTGACACCTTGCAGGGCAAGATGCGGCACCTCGAAAAACTGAATTCGGTCAGCCAGCAGCTCACCTCCACCCTCAAGATGGAACCCCTGCTGGAGAAGATCGTGGACACCGCTCTCGACATCCTCCACGCAGGATCGGGTTCCATCCTGATCCCCAATGAGGATGAAAAGGACCTCATTATCCAGATCGCAACCGGTGAGGGCGGATCTATCCGTTTGGGGCGGTCCATCCCGGTCAACAAGGGGATCGCAGGGGAGGCTTATTCCGAGCGCAGGGCAGTGATCTGCAATGAGAATATCGCTGAACGAATGATCAAATGGGATGACATCCCGGATGCCATGATGCAGGTGAATAATGTTCTCGCCGTGCCATTGATCTTTCAGGATAAGGCCATTGGCGTCCTGGAAATTTTCAATAAGGCAAATGACCTTCCCTTTACAAACGATGATGCTGCCGCATTGGAAGGCTTTGCGGCCCAGGCAGCCATCGCCCTGAACAACGCCAGCAAGTACACCAAAGCCGACCAGGCCCTTGAAAAGCGCCTCGACGAACTGACCACCATGCAGCGGATTGACAAGGACCTCCATTCTAGCCGGGAACTCAGCGAGGCCCTTCAGACCACTTTGAACGCGGCCTTAACCTATACGAAGGTTAAATCCGGCAGCATCATGCTGGTGGATACGTACTACCATGAGATTGACGATATCTGGCAGAAATTATCGGATGACGAGATATTCACCCAGCACCCCGCGATCGAAATCAGCGCTTTTCCCTGGTTCACCACCGAACAGAATGAACCCTACGAAGTGGTCTTTGAAGATCCGGATGCGCTTTCGGAGCAGCTCGGGCTTGAAAAGAAATATCAGGCTCACTTCATCATCACTTCCAGGCTGGAAGACGACCTCTATTCCCTCCTCATCCTCCACCTGGAACAGGCCAATGCCTTTGATGAGCAGGATGTGGATTTCCTGCTGGGTCTGAACAACCATGCGATGATCGCTATCCGGAACGCGATCCTCTTTGGCGATCTGACCAACGCAATCAACGCCAAGAATGAGTTCATCAGTTTCATTTCCCATGAACTGAAAAATCCGCTCACGGCGATCAAAGGACACGCCGATATCCTCGCCAAAGGCATGGTGGGGGAGATCAACCCCGAGCAGGCAGATTTCCTCAAAACCATCTCCCACAACGTCCGCCGGATGAGCACCTTCATCACGGACCTCGCGGATCAATCCCAGATCGAATCCAAATCGCTTCGCTTCGTTTTTGACACAGCTGATGTCGTTGACCTGGTCAACGAAGTCCTGCAATCTTACGGCCAGCAGATCAAGGGGAAATCGCTCGAAATTGTCCAGAACCTGCCCGCAGATTTACCCCAGGTGTGGTGTGACAGGCAGCGCATGATCCAGGTCCTTTCCAACCTGATCTCCAACGCCATTAAATACACGCCAGACAACGGAAAAATCACCATTTCCGCAGAGCACACCTTTAACGAATGGGACCCCAAAGGCGCGGCTGAGGTCGTCCACATCAACGTCCAGGATACCGGCTATGGGATTGCTTATGAGGACCAGCCGCATCTCTTCACCAAGTTCTTCCGGGGGACCAATGAGAAAATCCTCAAAATTTCCGGCACCGGCCTGGGTCTGCGGATCTCAAAAAGTTTGACGGAGATGATGGGCGGCACCATGTGGTTTGAGAGCGTGCCCGGTGAGGGATCAACTTTCCATTTCACCATCCCGATCTAATCTGCCTACTAAGAGCAGAAAAAGCCGCCCAAAATTTGGACGGCTTTTATTTTCTTCTTCAAAAGCTAATTAGAAAAGATGGAAAGCAGCGATGAGGGGAGCGAAAAGGGAAGAAACAAGAGACATCACCGTGATCAGCGTGTTCAACGAAGGGCCTGCGGTGTCCTTGAAAGGATCCCCCACCGTATCGCCTACGACGCTGGCCTTATGCGCTTCCGAACCGGGGCCGCCAAACTGACCGGATTCGATGAATTTCTTGGCGTTATCCCAAAGACCGCCGGCATTCGCCATCAGCAGAGCAAAGATCACACCGGTGAAGATAGAGCCGCCCAGGAAGCCGCCGAGGGCATTCGGTCCAAGGATGAAGCCCACCAGCAGCGGCAAACCCACGGCCAGGAAAGCGGGCAGGACCAAAGAGGACAATGCGCCTTGGGCGGCAAGGTCAACGCAGGTGGCATAATCCGGTTTCTCCGTGCCGGCCAGGATGCCTGGCCTTTCCCGGAACTGGCGGCGGATTTCCTCGATCATGTCAAAGGCGTTATGGGTCACCGAAAGCATCGTCAGGGCCGAGAATAAGGGGGGCGTCATCGCACCCAGGAAAACGCCGGCCACCACAATCGGTTCCTTGAGGCTCAGGCTGATCTCCACCCCACTGGCAGTAACCACCTCAATGTAGGCCGCAAACAATGCCAGAACGGTCAATGCCGCCGCACTGATGCTGAAGCCCTTGGTGATCGCTTTGGCCGTATTGCCCGCCGCATCCAGAGTGTCGGTTGTCGCGATCACCTGGCTGTCCATCCCAGACATTTCCGCAATCCCGCGGGCATTATCCACAATGGGACCGTAAGCATCGGCGGAGACGATCATGCCGCTGATCGCGAGCATCCCAACCGCGCTGACACCAATCCCATAAATCCCGGGCAAGCCGGAGGATTCCGCCAGGTTATAGGAGAGCAAAGTGGCGGCTGCAATGCCGATCACCGATGGAACAATACTCATCAGGCCGTAGCTAAAGCCAGTGATGATGTTGATCGCAGCCCCGGAATCAGAAACCCGGGCGGTCTCGTAAACCGGTTTGCGGTCCTCAGATGTGAAGTAATCTGAGGTGAACCCGATGACAATGCCCGCGACCAACCCCGTCAGGGTCGCCCAGAGAACGCCGATATTGATGTCGCTCAAAAGGACTAACAGGACAACCATCCCGGCAAAGATCACTGTGGTAAATACTGTTCCAAAGTTCAAAGCGGGACCGGGTTTACCGTCCTTGCCCACTCGAACAAATTGGATGCCGATCAATGAAGCTACAATCCCCAAGGTGCAGAGGATCAGAGGCAGCATCACATACTTGGCGTCCATGGTGGCAGAGGCCGAGGCCAGGAGCATGACGGCAACGGTTGAAGCGACGTACGAGTCGAAAATATCCGCCCCCATCCCAGCCACATCGCCCACGTTGTCGCCCACATTGTCAGCCACAACAGCTGGGTTACGCGGGTCATCTTCCGGGATACCCACCTCAACCTTGCCGACCAGGTCTGCGGCGATGTCAGCCGTTTTGGTGTAGATGCCCCCGCCCGCTTTCGCCAGCAAAGCCAGCGTAGAAGCGCCAAAACTAAAACCGAGAATAATATCAGCGCTGCCGGTGATCAGATAGATCAGGGTCATCCCCAATACCGCCAGGCCGACCATCGCCAGCCCCATCACGGAACCGGCATAAAATGACACTTTGAAGGCCTTGCTGATGGATTCATTCGCTGCGGTTGCAGTCCGCACGTTCGCTTCCACCGCGATGCTCATGCCCATATACCCGGCAACAGCGGAGCAAAGGGCGCCGCCAATAAATGCAACTGCCATGCGGATCCCGTCCAGAGGCTGGATCGCCGCCTGACCACTGGCAATTTCCGCCAGGTCAAAGCTGAACACGATGGCAATGACAAAGCCGAGGATCAGGGCAACAATCGTCAGCGCCAAATAGAGCCGCTTAAGATAGGTCTGGGCGCCTTCCCGAATCCAAGAGGCGACTTCCTGGGCTTTTTCAGTCCCGGGATCCTGTCGTTTGACCCAAAAGAAAAGATAAACCGCTACGCCAATCGAAATGACGCTCGCGAGGATACTGATATAAAGCCAAGTCTTATCCATAATTTACTCCTTACGATTAATTGAACGGCGATGCACCCCATGCATCCGCCTGGGTTTACATATTCGCCGACCGCCACCAACGGTAATTGTTCTCGCGCAATGTTTCCTTATCCGGCATGGGATAATAGAGCAATTTCTGACCGTTACCGACATAAAAACCATTCTTCACTGTCCGGTAGGAAATACTTGCCGGGCTGACGCGATCCACCATCTTTGTCGCAACCGGTTTGGTTATCAGATCCTTCAAGACACCGCGCAAATGATCCATGTTCTTATAAGGCAGGTCGCCGACTTCCCCCATCTCGGGATCTCTTGCCAACTCGTCCAGGCGGAGTTCCGCGAAGGCAATTGCAGGCAGGGTGATCAGTGAGGTCGGATTCTTGACGATCAGGTCATAAAAATCAAGGGGGGCCAGGCGGCTGGCAACGAGGGGCGAAACGGGGGCAATTTCTTTATACAAGTGCAAACCGCCATCCATCTCCGGGATCACATCCGTGGCATCCAGGCCGAGAGTCCGACCGTCCTGAGTGGTCAGGTAAAGCTGGCCCAGGGCGCTGTTATCCACATGCTCCAAAACCCGATAAACGGAAATATAAATGGAAGATTTCGGCGTTCCGTCCTCATGCGGGACACAGCGGGCAATGCCTTCCGGGATTCGTAAATACTTGCTTCTGAATTTGGGATCCACCTCAAAAAAAATAGCCTGACCGCTTGATTTCTTCTCCGTCCCCACGGCGTAATAAGTGCCGAATTCCTCCGGGGACAACATGGAAGCAATCAAAGCCTCAGGCACAAGAGATAGATAAAGATGAACAGTCACAATATCCTCCTATGATTAGCCTATCCGAAAAACGATTCAATCTATGATGCAATGCAACAACGATTAAGATCAATTGATTATATCATTGATACATTTGCCGCTCACATGGCCTTATTCTTAAAAATTCAAGCCCCAACCTTAACAAATCGTTGGGGCTTTTCAAGGAGAAGAAAACGGAAATTCGAGCTATTCTGCCAGGTTCACCTCGGGAAGTCTGCGGAGAATTTCTTCCCTGGTGATCTCATAACTGTCTTCCTGCAGTAATCCCTGGTGATAAGCGTCATAAGCCGAGAGATCCAATAAGCCGTGACCGGAGAGGTTGAACAAAATCACCCGCTTCTCACCTTTTGCCTTGGCCTCCAGGGCCTCATCCATCGCGGCCCGGATGGCATGGGCGGATTCCGGGGCCGGGATAATGCCTTCCGTTTTTGCAAAAACGATCGCGGCTTCAAAGGTCGGCATTTGGGGCACCGCCACAGCATCAATAAAACCCGCATCGTATAACGCGCAAATCTGGGGGGACATCCCGTGATAGCGCAGGCCGCCGGCGTGGATCGGTGCGGGGACAAAATCATGTCCGAGCGTGTACATCTTCATCACCGGCGCCATTTTGGCGGTGTCGCCGTAATCAAAGGCGTAAACGCCCTTGGTCAGCGAAGGGGTCGCCTCCGGCTCCACAGCCAAAAGCCGCGTCTTCTTCCCGCCGGTCAGGTTCTCATGCAGGAAGGGAAAGGCAATCCCGCCGAAGTTCGACCCGCCGCCGACACAGCCGATCACCACGTCGGGATACTCACCGGCCAGGTCCAGCTGTTTGAGCGCTTCCTGCCCAATGACGGATTGATGCAGAAGGACATGGTTCAATACCGACCCCAAGCTGTATTTCTTCTGCCCGCCAGAGTGCGCCGCCACTTCGACCGCCTCCGAAATCGCGATCCCCAGCGAACCGGGGTTCTCGGGGTCTTCCGCCAGGAGTCTGCGCCCAATCTCGGTCCGGTCGGTAGGGCTGGCATAGACCTCTGCGCCATAGGTTTGCATGATGATGCGCCGGTAAGGCTTCTGGTTGTAGGAAACCTTGACCATATAGACTTCCAGGTCCATATCGAAGAAGTTGCAGGCCACCGAAAGCGCCGAACCCCACTGGCCCGCTCCCGTCTCGGTGGTCAGCGCCTTGGTGCCCTCCGCCTTGTTGAAAAAAGCCTGCGCAACCGCGGTATTGCACTTATGACTGCCGGAGATGGAAGCGGCTTCGTTCTTGAAATAGATATGCGCCGGCGTATCCAGGTATTTCTCCAGCCGCCGGGCTCGGATCAGCGGCGTCGGCCGCCAAAGCTTATAGATCTCCCGGACCTCTTCCGGGATGTCAATATAGCGGTCCGTGCTGACCTCCTGCTGGATCAGCGCCAGGGGGAAAAGGACATTCAGGAACTCCGGCGTCACGGGTTCGAGGGTCTGCGGGTTCAGGACCGGCGCGGGCGGCGCGGGCAGATCCGCATTGATGTTGTACCAATGCTTGGGGATATCCGTCTCATTCAACAGGTATTTATATTGATCTTTTGACATTGCGTGACCTCCAGGTTTTCTAATGGTTGGATGTTTGCCAGAGTAATGGGACCCAAAACAAAAAAACGCTCATCCCAGATTGGGACGAACGTTTAGTCCGTGGTGCCACCCAGCTTAGGCAACCTTTAAACAAAAACCCGTTGATGATGCAACGGGGAAAGGCCAGCCTCACTCATTACTCCGGTACAGCAGAAACTCTGCATATACCTTTCACCTTGATAACGGCGGTGTGTCCGGTTGGCGGTAATCGTCGCCTTTCACGCCAACAACTCCGAGGGCCATTCAACATTCCCGTGTGTACAGCTTCTCACCAGCCGCTGCTCTCTGTGCCACCGTGGAAGTGCCTACTCTTCCTCATCAATGTCTTTACTTATGTAATTGTTGTCTCAATTATAGGCAGGCCGTGGCATTTGTCAAGGCGCCCAGGGGATATCCGCCACCGGAATCCATCCCCAACATCAAATGATCCGGGAATCACAGCCTTTATTGAGTGGGGTTTCCGCTTAAAAGATTGCGCCAAAATGCCTGGCTCCGGCTACCGGCCGGCGCGTTCAGCGGCGACGAGTTCACGAGTTGCCGGAACCACTTCAGAGGCGAACAGCTCAATGGTCGCCGGGTCATCCGCGGCGAGGATAAACCCAGTGATGCCATAGTCGACCGTCAGCCCTGCCAGGTCCTCGGCCCATTGCCGCGGCGGCCCATTCAGGAAGGAACGACCGGTCTGGGCGAACTGACCCGAAATGTTCAGCAGGCGGCGAATCGCAGCAGGCTCACGTCCTGCTGCGGCCGCGCCCTCATCAATGTACTGGTTCATTTCTTTCAGGCTGGCTGGTCCATCCGGCAGATAAAAGAGGCTGGGCAGCCAGCCATCGGCAACCCGCCCGGTCATGCCCAGGATGCGCGGCTTATAGGCTCCCACCCAGATTTGAATCGGATGGGCCGGCGATGGGCCGCGTTTGGCCCCTTTCACCTGGTAGTAAGTGCCGTCCACCCGAACACCACCGGGTTTGTCCGTTGCCCAGATCTCGCGGATGATCTGGATGGCCTCTTCCAGGGCCTTAATCGATTGCCCAGGGGTCAGCCTACGCCCACCCATTGCGTTAACCCCATCCCAGAATCCGCCGGCGCCAATGCCAAGTTCGACGCGGCCGCCGCTCAGCCGGTCCAGGCCGGCCGCGCTGCGGGCGACGACGGTGGGCAGCCGCAGCGGCAGGTTGAGCACGTTGGTGCTCAAGTGGATGTGTTCGGTGCGCGAGGCAGCGTACGAGATCAGCGTCCAGGTATCATAGAACGCTGGTTGGTATGGATGGTCCTGAAAAGTGACCAGGTCCAGGCCGGCGCGGTCTGCCACCATTGCCAATTCAACCGCCTGCATGGCGGGTTGGGCCACCGGGGTGACAAAGACGCCAAATAGTAAATCGTGCCCATAATCCGTGCTGGAGGATGGTCGTAGGTTATTGCTCATCATGGTTTATTCCCTTCTGGTTGCAACTGTTCTTGAGGGTCAGGCGCAATATTAAAGTTATCGCGGAAGACATTGTAGGGGTCATAGCGCGCCTTCACCGCGCGCAGACGCGCAAGTGTCTGCGAGGGAAACGCGTCGGAGAGCCGCTCCGGCCGCTGATCCGTCTCAAAGCTGAGGTAGAGACCATCAAAGTGGCTACGGAGCTTGTCCCATTCTGCGTTCAGAAGTGCACGGTTCGCACCAAATCCAGTCACATTAAAGTTAGCCGAACGGTATCCATAGGCCGTTTCATCGGGGGGAACATCGGCCACTGCGCCGCCCACCGAACGGATCTGGAAGAAATACACCACATTGTTTTGGATCAGCCGGG
>WOYY01000067.1 GCA_011620555.1 Anaerolineaceae bacterium
CCATAACCGAAGAAATATTAAACAATTAGCGGTCGGAGCCCTTTGTTGTCCTTGGCTCATTCTCTTTTTCTATTTCGTTTTCATTAACCCTACTGTTTTCTTCGTTTATATTGATTTCCTTATTCATTTTGTTTATCGTCATTTGAAAAATGCTTTTTATTGGCGTAAACGCCGCGCCAGGGCTCGGGATTGAACTTCATTTTTCGCCCGTGGTCTTTGTCTTTGTGGTCAAATCCCTCTGCCGAGAAATTATTAAAAGTTTCAACACATTTCTCTAACCACACGCCTGTTTCATCTGCACAATTTCACCCAATAAGATCACGCTTTTGATCAAATTCCCTCATCCAAAGCCCAAGCCGCACCAGAAGCGTTATAATTTAAGCGTCATTTCCACCACCAAAGGAGCCGCCATGAGCGTTGTCCACCGATTTAAAGGCAACATCAGCCAGGACCAATACGCCTGGGATGGGATCGACCCCCTACTGATCAACACCGAAGAAGTCCATGACGTGCTGAAGCACGTCCTTGTCGGCCCTGAAGACGGCGCGCCAAACTTCATCATCCGCTATTTCAACGTGCCCGCCGGTGAAAAGACCTTTTACGACCAGCACCCCCACGAACACGGCATCGTCATCCTGAACGGCAAGGCCCGGGTGCAGATCAACGAGGATTTTTACGATCTGAATCCCCTCGATTCGATCTTCATCTCCGGCAACGACATCCACCAGCTGACCAACATCGGGGAGCAATCCCTGGGGTTCATCTGCGTGATTCAGCGCCAGGATTAGGGCAGCGATGTACTCCATCCAGGCCGAACTTCTCTTTGACACCCACTGCCGCCTCGGCGAAGGTCCCCTCTGGAATCCCGTTGAGCAAAAGCTCTCCTGGGTGGATATTGAAAACCAGGACCTTTACCAATCCACCTCTCGACTTAATGACTACTCGAAGCTTCGTTTCCCAACCCCGATCGGCGCCTTTGGCTTCATCCGGGGTGGCGGCCTGATCCTCGCTGTCCGGGATGGTTTCGCCGCCAGCGCTGGGACCCCTGACACATTGCAAACTATCTGGCAACCCTACCCCGAGCGCAGCGAGATCCGCATGAACGATGGCAAGGTGGACCCGGCCGGCCGGTTTTGGGCAGGCACGCTCGACCCCGTCCACGCCCAGGCCGCGCTCTACCGGCTGGACCCGGATGGCAGCCGGCACACCCTCTTACAAGGGCTGGGAATTTCCAACGGCTTGGATTGGAGCCCGGACTGCAAAACGATGTACATCACCGATTCGCTGCGGTCCACGATTTACGCTTTCGATTATGACCTCGCCACCGGCGAGATCAGCCACCAGCGGCCATTCATCAAACTGCCCCAGGGCGACCGCGGCATCGTCCCGGACGGACTCTGCGTGGATGCCGAGGGGTGCATCTGGTCTGCCCAATGGAACGGCTGGCAGGTCGTCCGCTATTCGCCGGCGGGCGAGCCGCTTCTCAAAATCGACCTCCCCACCCAATTGGTCACTTCCTGCTGCTTTGGCGGGCCGCAGAACGACAGGCTTTTCATCACCACCGCCTGGACGGACCTGACCGAAAGCCAGCGCCAGGCGCAGCCCCTGGCCGGCGCGGTCTTCACCGTCCAAACCGCCACCCAGGGCCAAACCGTCAATTTCTTTGAGCCAAGTTTTCTCTAAAGGAGTCAGCCATGCGCATCGGCGTTCTCACAGGCCTATTTCAGGATTTATCTTTCACCGAAGTTCTTGACAAAACCCACGCGCTGGGAATCACCGCCGTTGAGCTGAGCACCGGCGGCTATGGACCCAGTCCGCACATCAACCTGGATCAGCTGCTGGCGGATGAAGCCGTCCGCGCCGGCTACCAACAGGCCCTGGCCGACCACGGCATGATTATCAGCGCGCTGAGCTGCCATGCCAACCCCATTCATCCCGATCCCAAAGTCGCCAGCGCCGCAGATGAGCTCTTCCGCAAGACCGTCCGGCTGGCCGAGATGATGAGCATCCCGGTGGTCAACACCTTTTCGGGGCTGCCCGCGGGCTGCGAGGGCGACCGCTCCCCGAACTGGGTCACCTGCCCCTGGCCGCCGCACTTTTTGGAGATCCTCAACTACCAATGGGATGAAGTTGCCATTCCCTACTGGAAAGACGCTGAAGCCTTCGCCCGCGGCCACGGCGTCAAGATCGGGATCGAGATCCACCCCGGGATGCTGATCTACAACGTTGAGACAATGCTGCGGATGCGCTCGGCAACCGGCCCAGCGATGGGCGCGAACCTCGACCCCAGCCACCTTTTTTGGAATGGCGTGGACCCGATTGCCGCGATCCGCAAACTGGGCGCGGCCATCCACCACGTCCATGGCAAAGACTGCTATGTGGATGAATACAATATTGCGGTCAATGGCTGCAACGACCACAAACCCTATGACCGGATCGCTGAGCGTTCCTGGACCTTCCGCACGATTGGCTATGGCCACGATCTGAAATTCTGGAAGGACTTCGTCAGCGCTTTGCGTTTGGTGGGCTATGACGGTGTCATTTCGATTGAGCATGAAGATGCAATGATGTCCACCGAGGAAGGGCTTGCCAAAGCCCTTTCCATCCTGAAAGAAGCCGTCATCACCGCAGCGCCAGGGGAAATGTATTGGGCTTAGAACGTTCCAGATTCAAAGCTGTGCTTTGTATGGACCTGGGTGGCACTCTGATCGACCATGATGAGAGCGCCCACTCAGGGACATCGAAATCCTGAACCGTTTTCCCGAAGAAGTCCTGCCCGTCCTGGTGACCGGGCGATAGAACAAAAATGGCTATCCAAATCGGCCGGAGATGTAATCTTCGGTCAGCTTCTTTTCCGGGTAAGTGAAAATCTGGGAAGTCTCACCATATTCAACCAAATAGCCGGCCCGGTCATCATCCATATTGAAAAAAGCGGTGTAGTCCGAAGCGCGGGCTGCCTGCTGCATGTTGTGGGTGACGATGATGATCGTGAATTCTTTCTTTAGTTCCT
>WOYY01000099.1 GCA_011620555.1 Anaerolineaceae bacterium
GCGCTGTAATCATACACCGGTGCGACCTCCGCCAGGGGCTGCAGGCGGTTGAGGATAATCTCAGGATCGTCCGAATTGACCAGCGCCATCATCTGCGCGACCGCGGCCTGACCGCTGCGTTGCGGCGCGAGAATGATAAAGCTGGTGAGGTCCCGGGGCGATTCCTCGACAGCCGCGCCCCATTTTTCCAACAGACCGGCGGGGTCGCTGGCATCAAAAAGGAACGTGGCCCAGCCGACTTCGCCGACCTCGTCCACCTCGAACTCAAACGAGGTGACAATCCCAAAGTTTGCCCCGGCGCCGCGCACAGCCCAGAACAGATCCGGGTTCTCCGCCTTACTGGCGCGCACCCGGGAACCATCAGCCAGCACCATTTCAACAGCCCGCAGATGGTCAATGGTCAGCCCCTGTGAGCGGGCTAAGAAGCCAATCCCGGCCGCCGTTGCCAAACCGCCAACCCCTACACCGCCGTAATCCCCGGAACTCAGCGCCCAACCCTGAGCGCCCAAGACCGCTGCCACTTCCATCCAGCGCGCTCCCGGTTCAATCCGCACCCGGCGGGACGCGGGGTCGAGGATTTCGATCTTGTTCAGCTTCTTCAGATCGATGACGATGCCGCCATCATTGGTAGATCGTCCGCTGATGCCATGCCCGGCGCTGCGAATGCCAAGCGGCAGGTCCGGGTGCGCACGGGCAAAGGCCAAAGCTTCGACCACCTGGTCTATATCCCTGACCTGGAAGACAAGGCCTGGCGACCCGCCGCGAAGATAAGTGTTTTTGACCCGCGCATAGGCCGCATCCCCGGGTTCAATGACGGCATCGGCCAGGGCGGCAGGGACCGCATCATAAGCAATCCCTGCCCGCCGTTTCGCCCTCACGGCCGCGGGGCGAATGGCGCGAGCAGCGCCCAATTCGGGCAGTTCTTGGCGGACCGCTTCGCGCAAATTCGGAACGACTTCCTGGGCAAACTGCTCCATCGTCCGCGGGTCGTCGGTCATAAGGATGAAAGTGCCGACCCCGTTTTCGACAACCAGCGGGAGCAGGTCGTCAACCCATTGATGACTGGGCCCTTCCAGAAACCCGCCTGAGGAAGATGTGAATTGGCCGGTGATGTTGAGGATCCGGCGGATCTCCCGCGGGTCCCGCCCCGCCGCCCTGGCGGCTTCGTCAATGATTTGGTTTCCGCTCTGCAACTCGCCGAGCTGCAAAGTAGTGCGGGAGGGCAGCCAGCCGTCGGCCTTCTGACCGATGAGTCGCAGCATGCGGGGTTTGCGGGCCCCCACCCAGATAGGCAGGGTGTGCACAGGCACAGGTCCGCGATCCGCGCCAGCGAGCTGATAGTAACTGCCGTTATATTGCAGAGGCTGATCAGCGGCGACATCCAACATGCCCCGGATCACATCAATGGCTTCACCGAGAGCGTCCACGGCTTCTCCGGGCGTCAGCTTCCGCCCGCCATTCGCCTCGATCGCATCCCAAAAAGCGCCTGCGCCGAGTGCAAGCTCCAGCCTTCCGCCGGAAAGCAAATCCAAGCTGGCCGCGGCGCGCGCCAGGACCGCCGGGGGGCGCATGGGTATGTTGAGGACATCGGCGGCAAGATGCACGCGTTCGGTCTGGCCAGCGACCCAGGCCAGCAGGGTCCAGGTATCCAACAGCGCCGGCTGGTAAGGATTGTCCTGAAAGGTGACCAGGTCATAACCCAGTTCTTCACTGTGTTTTGCCAGCGCAACCACCCCCGCTGCGTCATCGCTCCGCTGGGTGATGAAGGTGCCGAACTGAAGCGGGTGATTGTAATTCATGATGGCAGCTTCTCTCGAGTATTCTTCATGGCTAGGCGCGCGCCCATGAAAGGCTGCGTGAGCCGCCTCCGCCAAACCAGCCCAACAACTTCTGCGTTTCGAACATAACAACCATGAGGCCGACTGCCAGCCAGAGCATTGGGATTGCAAAATCAAATGACATCTTTTTTCCTTTTTCTAAACGAACCTCTAAAATAACGAACAGATGAGACGGGTCAGCAGCTTTCTCGAACGTCAAATCCAATCAGGGGGCAGACTAATTTTTTCAGCCGGTGCAGATCAGCTAATCTGAAACAGCTTCCAACGCCAACTGATGGTTGAGCTTTTCGATCAACGCGCACTGAGTTGCCAGTTCCGAAGCGGTGAAGCAGGCAAATAACCTTTCAATATGCTGGAAACGTTCCTGCAAAAGCTGATCGATCACCTCTGACCCACGTTCTGTCAGCCGGATCGTATGACGGCGTCCGTCGCTCGGGTCTTCCCCACGCACCACGTATTCATCGCGCCCCAGGCCGGCCAGCAGCCCGGTCATCGTCCCCCGGGTGACCTGGGTCGCATCAGCGATTTCTGAGGGGGAAAGCTGGGCTTGCGGCGCGTTCCTGAGCAGCAGCAAAACCGACAATTTGCCTTCTGAAAGGTTGTGGCGGTCAAAAAGAGCTTTTTCTTCAGCCGCCAACTTGTGTGAGATGTGCATGATCAGCAGATACGTCTGAATGGGATCAATAGCCTCAGGCTGCACGGCTTGCTGAAATGCGGCCATCAGGGTTTGGTAGCGCGGATCGAGTTGGCAGGTTTGAATGAGTGTTCGAGTATCCTTTTTATCATCCATGGGCTATATTGTAAGCCGCCTTACTATATGTGTCAAGACGGTCCTCCCGCCCCACTGCTGTTGATTGTTGTGATTCTGAGATTAAATTATTATCCGATAAGCTGAAGCCATCCCCCTAGCATTTTTAACTGTAATATTTTAGGATGTTCTCATGCGCAAAGATCAGCGCCGCGGGAACTCAAGGATTATCCATCACAAATAAATCAAATTCGCCAAACGGAATTCGCTCATAATTCTCACCATAATGCTGGATATTTTCTTGTGAGCAACCCTCACAAATGATGGCCTCTGGCGCAAAGCCAGTGTCCAATAAAGGCTCCG
>WOYY01000046.1 GCA_011620555.1 Anaerolineaceae bacterium
TTTTGGGTAACTTCAACCATAAAACAACCCGGATGATGAGGGAAATCAATTTCCAGGTCTTCAAAGAGATGATGAGAAAGAAAAAAACTAAAATCTATTCCCATTGATATTGACAGCAGCCTGGTCATGGCAGGCCACCGGGAAGGTGCTGCCAGAGGATACAATTCCAAAAAGCCCGGTAATGTATGTTATAACATCCAGTTCGCCTTCTGCAGTGAATTGAAGGCATATATCACTGGATTGGTAAGAAGCGGCAACACCTATGCCGCCAACAGTGCGGCCGAAATGATCAAAGAAACCGTTGCCCACATCACCTGTGCCTGAAGCACTGGCGCAGGCAAAACGGATGCTTTGGAAATCCTGTTCCGCATGAATAGTGGCTATTTTATGAAGTAGATCGCTAAAAATGAACTGAAATGGAGGAAATGATGCTAAGATTAAATGCGTTCAGCAACAACCATCACCCTTCCAGGGTGAAAATGTTGGCAAAATATATCAGACATGGAATTTCGGACCAAAAACTTTAGAAGAGGTGAGCAAGTGATTCAAACGATCATTTCCGCACTGGCTGTTTTTGTCTCAACAAGTATTGATTATGTCATCATCCTGACCATAATTTTTGCCCAGGCGCGTACCAGGAAAAGTACGGGGCATATTGCCGGCGGTCTATACCTGGGAACCGGCTTCCTGGTCATGGTTAGTTTGGTGGCGGCATTTGTTCTGAATTACGTTCCGGAAGAGTGGATGATCGGCTTTTTGGGTTTGATCCCGCTCTTTTTAGGGATAAGGGTTGCGATAAAAGGAGGGGAGGAAGAGGAGGAGGAAGGGGAGGAAAACGAGATTGTCGAGAAACTGGAGTCTAGAAAATCTACTCAATTATTCTGGACAATTGCATTGATCACCATCGCTTCGGGTGGGGATAACCTCGGCATTTATATCCCCTATTTTGCCACCCTGTCAGGAAGCGAAATTGCTGTCGTGCTGATCATTTTCGCCATTTCAACTGCCGTCCTTTGTTTCCTGGGTAATACATTATCCACAATCCCCTTCATATCAAAGACCCTGGAAAAATATGAACGAATTATTGTCCCCATTGTCTATATTGCTTTGGGAATCTTTATTATGCTTGAAAGCGGGACTATCGCCAGGATTCTGGAATTGATCAGGGGATAGGAGTTGTTGAACACCTGGGGCAGGTTTCACGATCTATTAACTACGGGTCAAGAAGCGGAAAGCGGACTTTCTCACGCGCTGCACACTCGTCACCGGAAGCAGTGCGAACAAAGTCTATTGGCTTCTTAGATTATCTTTCTACAAGGTAAGTCCTGACAGCGGGATGATAAGCCGGCTGGATTATGGGAGAATTATCTCCCCGACCGCCGCGGAAACCTGGTTCTATTAATTTTCAACTATTGGACTGAAAAAGCCTGCTCGGAGTGAAGGGCTTTTTTCAGTCTGATGTCTGGTGCTCCCTTTAGCTGTAGGGTGTGGAGGTGACGAATACCTGTTTCATTCAGGCAGTGCAATTTACGATTGATGGACCCAGTCAACCAGGTCCTGATCCCACAAGAAGACATCCATCTCTTTGCCAACCGCTGGGACATAGACCCGGCTGTCCTGAATAGATCCAACGACGGATTGAAATATTGGATCTGGCCCGGGTTGACCTCGCTCGCCATGCACACCGCGGTCTGGATCTGTTGGGCGTTGATGTCCGTCAGGATGGAAGAAGCGAAGGCATCAAACAGGGATGGGATCTGCAAGATCGTTGCGGGGTCCAGCAGGCGGTCGAGAATGCCCTGAATGATGATTGATTGGGTATCAATGCGAGCGGTATTGGACGAATTCTTGCGGTTACGGACGAGGGCCAAGGCGTCTTCACCGTCGAGGATCTGCGTGCCCTCAGGAAAGTAGGCCCTGGTCTGGCATCCACCGCGGCTGGCACAGTGACTTCGATACCGCCTAATTGTTATCGAACAATATACAACTTATTCTGATACAACTTATTCTGATAGGTGCGCAGATAGCACCAAAAAATGTATAATTAGCTAAGATTGAGACTTCAAAGGCACAATTCTCAAGGATAGGATTCGAAAGATGCGGGGGACCATAGCCTTATTAATTATCAGCAAAACAAATTGTCACGTACGCGGCTGCGCCATGGCACATGACCTGCAACTCACGCTTTCTCAACTTAAGCCGTAGGTTACGTGCCGCGCAGCGCACGTGACAGCAAAGCCCAACACGCAGGGTGAATTACTAAACCATCAAACAATAGGTCACGCTTCCAGCGTGACAAATCAGGCAAACCAAATCCACCCAACGCTTATCCGCTTCCTGCACAAACCACTACACTACAGTTCATCCTTTACCCGTCGCAGCAACTGGGCATTGACGGCTACCACCACCGTGCTGATCGACATGATCAACGCGCCCATGGCCGGCGGCAGCACAAAACCAACCGGCGCCAACACGCCCGCCGCCAGCGGCAGGGCGATCACGTTGTAGCCCGTCGCCCAGATCAGGTTCTGCCGCATCTTTTTGAAGGTCGCTTTGCTCAATTTAATCACCCGCAGGATGCCCATCGGGTCGCTGTCCACCAGGATGATGCCAGCCGATTCAATTGCCACATCAGTGCCGCTCCCAATCGCGATCCCGACATCCGCCCGGGCCAATGCGGGCGCGTCATTGACTCCATCACCCACCATCGCCACCTTTTTGCCTTCTTCCTGCAGCTGCCGGATCTTCTGATCCTTATTCTCAGGCAGCACCTCCGCGAAATAACGGTCGATACCCAGTTGATTTGCGACGGTCTTTGCCACTGCCTCGCTATCCCCGGTCAGCATCGCCACCTGGTAGCCCTGCTCATGAAGCTGCCGGACAGCTTCGGCGCTCGCCTCGCGGACCTGATCCGCCAGGCCAAAGCCTGCCAAAACGTCCTTGCCATTGGTCAAAAAGATCACCGTTTCACCTGACTGGTTTGCCTGATCAGAAAATTGCCTGATCTGATCGGTCAATTCAGCACCCTGCTCTTCGACCAGCCGGGGGTTGCCCAAATGATAGACCACGCCATCAACCTCGCCCTGAATGCCCTTGCCTTTAATGGCTTCAAATTTCTGAACCTCAGGCAAGGCCAGGCCTTTGTCCTCGGCGGCTTTGCGGATCGCCTTGGCGATCGGATGTTCCGAATCGCGCTCGAGGGCCGCCGCCAGGGCCAGCGCCTGGTCATCCTCCAGGTCGCTGAAAACCGTCAGCTCGCTCAATCCAAACTCACCCTGGGTCAGCGTGCCGGTTTTATCAAAGACGATCACATCCAGGTTCCGAGCCGCTTCCAAGGCAATCCGGTCCCGGATCAAAATCCCATTTGAGGCGCCAATCGATGTGGAAATCGCCACCACCAAAGGAATGGCCAGTCCCAAGGCGTGCGGACAGGCGATCACCAGCACCGTCGTCACCCGAGAGAGAATTTCGATATTCCAACCCTCCGCGATCAACCAGGCCACGGCCGTGATGGCAGCAACACCCAGAGCAATGTAGAACAGCCAGCCGGCGGCTTTATCCGCCAGGATCTGGGATCTGGATTTGGACTGCTGGGCTTCAGCGACCAGCCGCATGATGCCCGCCAGGGTCGTCTCCTCACCCACTGCGGTGACCCGCACGCGCAAGCTGCCATCCCCATTGATCGTGCCGCTGACAACCTTAGCGCCCTTTTCTTTGTGAACGGGTTGTGATTCTCCTGTAATCATGGATTCATTCATCGAAGATGATCCAGAAACGACCTCCCCATCGGCAGGCACACTCGCACCGGGACGAATGAGGACGAGGTCGCCTTTTTTCAACTCGGAGATTTTAACCGTCTCAACCGCATCCCCATCTGTGATGCGCTCCGCGGTATCGGGCAACAGCTTGGAAAGCTCATCCAGCGCGCCGCTCGCCTGGCGCACACTTCGCATCTCGATCCAATGTCCCAGGAGCATCACATCAACCAAAGTGACCAATTCCCAATAGAAGGACGCTTCCAAACGAAAGATCGTGGAAGCCAGGCTGTATAAGAAGGACGCCGCCAATGCCAATGAGATCAGGGTCATCATGCTGGGTTGTTTTTTCTTCAACTCTCCCCTGGCCATATCAAAGAAAGGCAGGCCGCCAATGATAAAGACAATAACCGAGAATATCGGGACGATCCATTGAGAAAATGGGAAAGTCGGCATACTATAGCCCAACCAGCCCTGAACGGTCGGGCTGAAAATGATCACGGGGATGCTCAGGACAAGTGAGATCCAGAACTTCCGCCTGAACATCAGCTCATGGTGGCTCGGGCCGCCCTGCCGCCCACCGTGATCCTGATGGCTTTGGTGCTGCTGCATTTTCTGATCTTTCATCGAATGACCGATATGATTGGAGTCCATTTCAACATCCTTTCTCTGCTCGATCTAAATAAGACTATTTTATTCATGTTATTGCACGAATATTAACCTAATATAGGAACACCCCCAATCCACCCACTCATCCCCCTGGCATTTCATATTTAAGAACGGCAGTTATCACACATTGAGACCTTGCTTGCCCGCAGCCCAAGTAACTATTAATCACGGCAGCTGGGCGGGGATGATTAGCCTTCAAAAGCGCCACTCACGGCTATCGCGGGAGTCTCCCACTCGCCTGACAAGGGCTAAGCCGCGTTCTTCCCTGGAATTCCTATCTGCAATGACCAGCAGTTCATTGTAGATCTCGCTTCCAGTGTGACAAATAAGTCCTGCAGATGGCTGCGCCGCTTACCTAACTTCCCCCTCTCCCCCCGGCAAATTCGCCCTAACCAGCGGCAGGACCCTATCCGTGTAGGCTTCCAGATTTTCTCTGCTCTCCGCCCGGCCCCACTGTTCGGCCAGGCCATAAATCGTCCAGCTCGTTGCCACAGCAATGGACTTGCGGTCCCCCACCGCGGCCATCTTCTTCAGCCACATCTCCAGCAGTTCCTGGATCTGTTGCCGCACCTGGTTCTCAACGATCAATTCAAACTGGCTGTCCACGGTCTTGCAGTGGCTGCTCAAATCGCGGATGAATTCGCAAACTGTCATCACCAGCGCGCGCAGGTTGACCTGGCTGTAATGGCAGACGTTCAGCGCCCGGTGTTCCAGCTCCTCCCGGAAAATCCTCCGCAGAGTTTCATTGAGCAATTCATATTTATCTTTGTGGTGGGCATAAAACGTGGCCCGGTTCACCTCCGCCCGTTCGGTGATCTCCCGCACAGTGATCGATTTGAAGCTTTTTTCCTCCAGCAGACATTGGAAAGCCTCCTGGATATAATTGCGGGTCCGGCGAATTCGGGGGTCCAGCTTTTCATCTTCAAGTTTAATGTCCGTCATTTTGGCTCCGATGTTGTTTTTCCAACGTATCTCAGTTTTCGTCGGTTGACTAAACTAAGCAACTATCGTTTAATGAGCAACTGTTAATGGAAATACAACAGATGTATATTATCATAAAATGGTAAGGAAAAGTCAAGAAAAAGAAAGGTAAGGATAAACTATGGATAATGAAAAACGGATCAATCAAATCGCAAAACAACCCCCGAACGAGGCTTTTTCTCGCTTGGCTTCGGATGAGCGGGTGAAAAAGACCGCCGAAGCGCTGACCGCCAACGGCATGGAAGCCTTCATCGCTGAAAACGGCGCCGAGGCCAAAGCCAAGCTCTTTGAACTCATCCCCGAAGGCGCTGAGGTCTTCACCGCCACCTCCCGCACCTTAGACACTCTCGACGTGGCGGATGAAATTGCCAAACGCTATGACTCGGTCCGTGAAAAGCTCGCCGGAATGAACCCCGAAACTCAAAACCGTGAAATGGTCAAATTGGGAGCGACTCCAGAATATATTGTCGGCAGCGTCCACGCCATCACGGAGAGCGGCACCGTCGTGATCGCCTCCAACACAGGCAGCCAGCTGGCCGGGTATGCCGCAGCAGCCGCACAGGTCATCTGGGTGGTCAGCACCAAGAAAATCGTCGCCGATCTGGACGAGGCCATCAAGCGAATATATGAATATACCTACCCCCTGGAAGACGAACGCCTTCAGAAACTCTATAACGGCATGCACAGCAATGTCAGCAAGATGCTCTTCGTCCATCGAGAGATCATGCCCAACCGGACGAAAGTCATCCTGGTGAAGGAAGACCTGGGATATTAATTCGTTTTCAAACTTCGCCATACAATTAAAATGCCGCAGGGTGGGTCGCTGACCCACCCTGAAAGTTTTAAATCGGCAAATTACAACATGAAAACATAGATCATGCCAAGCGGCAAGGCTGCGCCGCATGACTCCCAAACTATTTCATCTTCGCGATCATCGCATCCACTTCGGATGCCCCCTCCGCATAAAACTTTTCCTCAGAAGGGTCCAGCTCATGGAGCAATCTCAAAAATTCCCCCGCGTGCATGCGTTCCTCATCAGCAATGCTCTTGAGCACATCAATGGCAAGTTTGTTGTCCGTGGACTCCGCAAGCTGCATATACAGTTGGATGGCTTCATACTCCGCCGCCACCATGAACCGAATAGCTCTGATCAGCTCCTCGTCAGTCAGCTTCCTGGCGTTGGCCAATCCTGAAAATGGTGATCCAAACTCTGGCATGTCAATTCTCCTTGATTAATGGTGTTAACTTTCACCCCACGATTTGCGCGAGCGGCCCATGAGCGAGTTCCAAAACCAGGGAACAACCCCTTCTCACTTAACGCCAGAACTTCGCCCATGTCCCCACAAGTCCGGTGCACGCGCTCAGCAGCGGGTAGATTCAATTATAAAGGCTTTTATTCATTTCTGTTAGGCGGGGGCTTCCAAAGATCAGTGGTTAAAGCAAGTCACATCTTAGGATGAATGTGTCTATTAAAAAGAAAATCATCCAGTTAATTTAATTTTCCGTACAAAAAACCCCTTTCGGGGCTTTTAAGGGGTGCCTGGACGGTTTCGAACCCTCAACCTCTGCATCCACAGTGCAGCGCTCTGCCGTTGAGCTACAGGCACCATATTGAAGCATGATTTTATCACATCAGAGTGCGGATGGCAAGAATTTCTCCACTTCGCTCACCAGGTCTGCCCGCGCCGCCACAACCTGCTCACGGGTTTTGAGGTTCTTCACGGCCGCCTGCCCTGCCTTCACCTCATCGGGTCCGAGGATCACCGCAACCGGAATATCCAGCTTATCAGCGAACTTGAACTGCTTGCCCATTTTATCCGCCTCGGGATAAACCACCGTGCGCAGTCCCGCCTCCCGCAGCCTCACCGCCGCTTTCAGCGATTCAGGCAGGGTCGCTTCATCAAAGACGGTCACCAGCACCTGCGGTTTCTCGCCAAGGTTGGCCGGGATCACGCCGGCATCTGTCAGCACCAGTTCGATGACCACATCGCCCATAGCGAAACCCACACCCGAAAGGGCGTTGCCGCCCACGTCCGCCACGAGGTTGTCATAGCGTCCGCCGCCAAAGATCGCCCGGCCCTGGCCGCCCAGCTCAAAGGCCTCAAAGACCGTCCCGGTGTAATAGTCCAGCCCGCGGATCACCCGGGGGTTGTACTGGACGTAATCCTGGATGCCGAAAGCCGCCAAGAGCTTAAAGAATTCGACCAACTCCTCCGATTCCTGCCAAAGATCATTATCATTGAGCAGCTCCAGCAAGGCATCCACCTGAGTCTCCGTCAACCCGGACTCAAGCGCATATTTTCGCCAGGCGGGTTCCGAGAGCTTATCCAGTTTATCAACCACCCGGAAAACCTGTTTCCCCAGGTCCTTCGAGATTTCCAGCCTGGCAAAGGCCGCGTCCATCAGCCGGCGGTTATTGACATAGATCCTCACCTGGTCCGGACTGAGGCCGGCCTCCTTCAGGAAGGTCGCTGCGACGGCGACGATCTCTGCGTCCGCGGCCACAGACCCTGCGCCGACCAGGTCGATATTCCATTGAAAGAATTCCCGAGTCCGGCCGCGCTGGGGCTTCTCATAGCGCCACATCGGGCCGATCGACCACCAGCGCAGGGGCAAAGGCAGGTCATATTGCTTCTGCGCCACCATCCGCGCCAGGGTCGGCGTCAGCTCCGGCCGCAATGTCAGGTCTTCCCCCCCGCGGGAGGTGAAAACAAAGGATTGTTCCTTGACCAATTCCTCACCGGATTTGGCCGCGTAGAGATCAATGAACTCCAGGCAGGGGCCATCATATTCCTGATACCCAAAGCGCGTGGAGACCCGCCGGATGATATCAAACATCCAGCGCCGGATGGCCATCTGGTCAGGGTAAAAATCCCGGGTTCCTTTAACTCTGCGCACAATCTCCGCCATTCAAGCCTCTTTCAAGCTATTTTTTCTTAGTATAACATCACCATTCTACCTGCATAAACTCATTTTCAGGACAAATACCTGATTTTGGCGAAATTTACGATAAAATAAGGGATGTGCATTAGCCATTTAAGTAAAGGTTATTATGAAACTTTCCAGAATCGTCCAGCTTCTCAACGGAAAAATTCTAACGAATCCTGATATCGAGGAAAAAGAGATTGCCGGCGCCATGGGCGCCGATCTGATGAGTGATGTCCTGGCCTCCATCCAACCCGAAGCCGCCCTGCTGACCGGGCTATGCAACCCCCAGGTCGTCCGGACCGCCCTGATCGCGGACATCCGCGCGATCATCTTTGTCCGCGGCAAAAATCCGGCCTGGGAAGCGATTGACCTGGCCAACAAAGAAGGCATCCCCCTGGTCACAACGGCAGTCGGCCTTTTTGAAGCCTGCGGCATCCTCTATAATGCCGGCTTGGCCAGCCTGGAACTCCCTGCCCAGGAAGACTGTTCCGACTAAAAAGGGGCCCCATGGCAACCCGTAATCCGATCATCTCAGACGAATACGCAGAGAACATCACCAAAGTTGAAGAACTCGCTTATGAACTCCGCATCCACGAAGTGATGACGGAGAATGTGCTCTGCCTCTCCCCAGACATGGTGATGAAAGAAGCGGTTGAGACCTTCCAAAAGAATCGGATCTCCGGCGCGCCGGTCACGGAGAACGACGCCCTGATCGGCATCCTCAGCATGGAAGACCTGATGCGCGCCCTGCAGGAAAACGGCCTGACTTCCAAGGTGCGGGATTACATGACCCGCGATGTGGTCTCCGTCCGGAAACATGACCCCGTCGTGGAAGCGCTGAAATCCTTCGCCAGGACCAAATTCGGCCGCCTGCCCGTGCTGGATGAAAACGGCCGTGTGGTCGGGATCATCACCAAGGGCGACATCAGCAACGGCTTGCTGACTGCCCTGCAGAAAGACTACCAGGCGGAAGAAGTGATCCGCTACCGGGCGAGCCACCTCTTTGAGGACATCATCTCGGACCGCACCAGCCTGATCCTGCGTTATGACATCAAGAAGGGCGACTTCGTCCACGGCGGCAACGCCTCCAGCAACATCAAACGTGCCCTCTTGCGTCTCGGGGCTTCCCCTCAGATCGCCCGCCGCTGCGGAATTGCCGTCTACGAAGCGGAAATGAACCTGATCATCCACACCGATCACGGCGGCATCCTGCGGGTCGAGATCGAACCGCATAAGATCAGCATGGAAGCCTATGACGATGGCCCCGGAATCCAGGATATTGATCTGGCGATGAAGCCCGGCTATTCCACCGCCTCCAACGAGGTCCGCGAGATGGGCTTTGGCGCGGGGATGGGTCTGGTCAATATCAAACGCTGCGTGGACGAAATGAAGCTGATCTCCTCCGCCAAACGCGGCACCAACCTTTACATGATCATCTTCCTCGAGAATCACGATAATAATCCGAACCCCTTCGGTTAATTCACCTTATTAGCAAAGTGAGGCACTATGAAACTGGATAAGATCGTCAAGGATCTGGACCTCAAAGTCCTGACCGCTCCCGTTGATTTAAGCGCCGTAGAGGTTGAATGCGGGTACTGCTCGGATCTGCTCAGCTGCGTGATGACCGGGGCGGACCCTGGCGCGGTCTGGGTCACCCTGATGGCGCATGGCAACATTGTGGCCGTGGCTGCCCTGCTGGACCTCGCCGCAGTGATCATCACGGAAGACGCCCAGCCCGAAGCAGAGACCATCAAACAGGCCGAAGAAAAAGACGTCACCCTGCTCTCCTCCCCCAAAGACAGTTTCCACATCGTCGGCAAACTGTGGGATCTGGGCCTCAGAGCGCGCAAAGTCTGACCCTCACGCTAAGGAAACCTTGAAAATTTATCAGGCGGAACTCCATGTGCACACCGTCCTCTCCCCCTGCGCGGGGGTTGAGATGATCCCGCCCCTGATCGTCCAACAGGCTCTGCAATCCGGTCTCAACCTGATCGCCATCACCGATCACAACGCCAGCGAAAACGTCCCCGCCGTGATCGCCGCGGCCAAAGGGGAAGACCTGGCCGTCCTGCCGGGCATGGAACTCCAGACCGAAGAAGAGGTCCACTCGCTTTGCCTTTTCGATACCCTGGAGCAATTAAATGCCCTGCAGAAAGTTGTGGACGACGCCCTGCCGGACACACCCAACAACGTGGAGTTCTTTGGCGAACAATACATCGTGGATGAAACCGGCACCTTCATCCGGCGCAAAGACGAACTGCTGATCAACAACACCCGGCTCAGCCTGGAAGAAGCCTTCCGGATTGTCACCGACCTCGGCGGGCTGTTCATCCCCGCCCACGTGAACCGGCAGGCCTTCGGCCTGATCTACCACCTCGGTTTTGTTCCCCCAGACCTCGACCTGCAAGCCATTGAAATCTCCCGGCAGATCACCCCGGAAAAAGCCATCACCACCTATCCACAGCTGATCAATTACCCGCTGATCCAGAGCGGCGACGTCCATTATTTAGCGGATTTTCTCGGCGTCAACCAGTTTTTGATGGAAGAACCCAGCATTGCAGAAATCAAAAAGGCCTTCAGGGGGCAGGATGGACGCTGGTTCAGGCTCCACCCGCCTTTGGATAATTTCTCCAGCTTAAATATTACATTTGGATATTGACCCAAACGCCAACCGCGATTACACTCATTTGTGGTTAATTTCACAAACAAGCTTGCAATGCGCCTGTTAACCTGATCAAATTACTGGAGTAGACAATTGATGCTGAAGACTCTCGAAAAAATACCGGCTGAAGACCCCCTGAACAATCCAGAACAACGAAAAATCATCGACAGTATCCTGGAAAAGAACAAGGACGTTGCCGGCGCGACCATGGTTGTCCTGAACAGCCTTCAGGAATCGATCGGTTTCATCTCCCCTGCCATGCAGGTTTATGTGGCGAAAAAACTGGAAGAACCTGTCAGCCGCGTCCACGGCGTCGTTTCATTCTATTCATTCTTCACCACCACCCCGCGCGGCAAGCACACCATCAAGTTCTGCGTGGGCACGGCCTGCTATGTCGGTGGGATTGAACAGATCATTGAAAAAGCCAAACAAATCCTGAGCATTGAACCGGGTGAAACCACCGAAGACGGCATGATCACCCTGGAGCTTTGCCGCTGTGTGGGCGCCTGCAGCCAGGCGCCAGTGGTCGTGGTGGATGACCTGGTGCAGGGCCGCGTCAAGCCCAACAAATTCCCCAAGGTGATCCAGGACATCAAGTCAGAGGAAGCCTAATTGCGAGAACTGGCGCTGCATATCCTGGATATCGCCGAGAACAGCATCTCCGCCGGTGCCGACAGGATCAGGATCTCCGTGGAGGAAAACCTCCGGGAGGACCGACTGACCATCACCATCGAGGATAACGGCAAGGGAATGGATGCCGAAACGGTCGCCAGGATCACCGATCCCTTCATCACCTCCCGCACCACCCGCAGCGTTGGCCTGGGGATACCCTTTTTCAAAGCAGCGGCAGAAGCCTGCGAAGGGTATTTCACCATTCAATCCCAACCTGGCCTGGGAACCACTGTAACAGCTGTTTTCAAACGCAGCCACATCGACAGGATGCCTCTGGGCGACCTGGCTGGAACCTTACAAACCCTGATTATCGGCACGCCGGAAGTTCATTGGATTTTTGAATACCGCATCAATGATGAGGAATTTCAGTTCGACGATCAACCGGTCAAAGTAATCCTCGCCGGCATCCCTTTATCGGACCCCAGCGTGATGCGCTATATCCGGGAAACCCTACGAACTGGCATTGATAAAGTCCGCCAGAAATCGTTAACACCCGCCAATCACTAGATACTAATCAACAGGAGAATGAACATGCCTACAGTGAAATCGTTGGATGACTTGAAGAAAATTCGGGAAGAAGCCCTCAAGAAACAGCAGATGAAAGAAACATCTGGTAAATCGGAAGTGATCGTGGGAATGGGAACTGTTGGCATCGCCGCCGGCGCGCGCGAAACCCTCAAAGCGATCCTCGATACCATTGAAGAAGACAACCTTGAAAATATCATCGTCCGCCAAACCGGCAACATCGGCCTGGACTCCTTTGAGCCCATCGTCCAGGTGATCCTGCCTGGTAAAGAGAAGGTTACCTATGGCAAGGTCAATGGCGACATGGCCCGCAAGATCATGAAACAACATGTCGTTGGCGGCGAGATCGTCAAGGAATATCAAATAGAAGGATAAAGCAGAATCTAACCCATTCTGGAAGGTATTTTTTTATGGCATATTTCCGTTCGCACGTCCTCATCTCAATTGATCCCGTATGCGTCCAAAAAGGCGCGTACGATCTGATCCGCGCATTTCAGGACGAGCTGGTTAAACAAGGCTTGATTGATGAAATTGAAGTCTTGGAAACAGCCCGGATTGGCAACCCCGAAACCGAAGGCCCTGACCTGATAGTCTATCCTGAAGGCGTGCATTACACCAACATAACGGTCAAAGATGTCCCCTATCTGGTTGAAGAACAGTTCCTCAAAGGTCGGGTCGCAGAACAATTTGTTCAGGAAACCAAACAAACCTTGGATGAAGAATTCTCCGCCCCGCGGGCCAAAGAGGTCCGGGTTATCCTCAAAAACATCGGCGAGATTGACCCCCTGAACATTGAAGATTACATCGCCCGGGATGGCTACATGGCCCTGGGCAAAGTCCTCACTGAAATGACCCCCGAAGAAACCATCCAGGTGGTCCTGGATTCCGGCTTGCGCGGTCGCGGCGGCGCCGGTTTCCCCACTGGCCTCAAGTGGAAATTTATCCGCGCGGCCGAAGGCGAGCCCAAATACATGATCTGCAACGCCGATGAAGGCGACCCGGGCGCTTTCGCCAACCGCCGTGTGCTGGAAGGCGACCCCCACTCCGTGATCGAGGGCATGATCATCGGCGCTTATGCCGCCGGCTCTTCCCAGGGCTATATCTACTGCCGGGCGGAATATCCCATCGCCGTGCAGACCCTCAAAGTCGCGATTGAACAGGCCCGCAGCCTCGGCCTGCTGGGTGAAAACATCCTCGGCACCGGTTTCTCATTCGACCTCGAAGTCCGCATGGGTGCAGGCGCGTTCGTCTGCGGAGAGGAAACCGCCCTGATGGCCTCCATCGAAGGCAAACGCGGCGAGCCGCGGCCCCGTCCGCCCTTTCCCGCCCAAAAAGGCCTCTGGCAGAAACCCTCCAACATCAACAACGTGGAAACCTATTCCAACGTGCCGCAGATCATCCTCAATGGCGCGGCATGGTTTGCCAGCCTGGGCTATGAGAAAAGCAAAGGCACCAAGACTTTCTCGATGGCCGGCGATGTCAAGAATACCGGTCTGATCGAAGTCCCTTTCGGCATCACCCTCCGCGAGATCATCTACGATGTCGGCGGCGGCATCAAGGAAGACAAAGCCTTCAAAGCCGTCCAGACCGGCGGCCCGATGGGCGGCTGTCTGCCCGAAAAATACCTGGACCTCCCCATGGACTATGAAGCGCTGGGGAAAGCCGGTTCCATTCTGGGTTCCGGCGGTCTGGTTGTGATGGATGAAGACACCTGCATGGTCGATATCGCCCGTTTCTTCATGGAGTTCACCCAGGACGAATCCTGCGGCAAATGCACCCCATGCCGGGTCGGCACCCGCCGGATCCTTGAAATCCTCACCCGGATTTGCGATGGCAAGGGCCGTCCTGATGACATCGACACGCTGCGCTATCTATGCGAAGAAATTAACGAAAACAGTCTCTGCGGTTTGGGAAAAGGAGCACCCAACCCTGTCAAGAGTACCTTGGAACACTTCCTGGACGAATACGAAGCCCACATCTATGAAAAACGTTGTCCAGCGAAAGTTTGCAAATCCCTGATCCGCTTTGAGATCATCGACGGTGACTGCACCGGTTGTACGCTTTGCGCCCGGAACTGCCCCGTTCAGGCGATCTCCGGTGAGCGCCGTCAGACCCATGTGATTGACCCCGACATCTGCATCAAATGCGGCATCTGTGAACAACTTTGTCCCTACGATGCCATCGAGATCGTGTAACACCATTCGGACCCTAAATCAGAGGAGGAAGGCAATGCCTGTCGAAGTCAAAGGAGAACAAGATGTTCGAAGCTTCGTACGAACGCTTGTCAAAGAGCAAGGAAGCGAGAAAGCCGAACTCATCCCCATCCTGCATCAGATCAACCATGAAATGGGCTATATCTCGGATGAGGCGATCCAGGAACTGAGCGAGCGAATGCAGATCCCGGCCAGTCACATCTTTTCCGTCGCGACTTTCTACCGAATGCTTTCAACGGAGCCAAGGGGGCGTCATGTGATCCAATTCTGTGAAAGCGCTCCCTGCCATGTGGCAGGCGGCCGCCAGGTCTGGCAGAGCCTGCAAAAAGAGCTTGGCCTGACAAACGGAGAGACCAGCGCTGACGAAAAATGGACCCTGATTACGACCAGTTGTCTGGGCGTCTGCGGGATCGGTCCGGTCGTGATCGTTGACCATGACATTTATGGCAATGTCACGCCCGACCAGGTGCCAACCCTATTGAAGAATTACGATTAGGAGAGAACTCATGAAAGCAATTCGTTCAATGGTGTTGGTCTCCGGGGATCAGGAAAGCATGAAACACGGCGCGTTGGAGGTTTTCATTGCCATCCAGCAGCAGCTGGCAGTCTTTGGTCTGGCGGAAGAAATTACCGTTTCCATGGTCAATGACATCAGCAAACCCGGCCTGGATCCTTTGGTTTTGGTTTATCCGGACGCCGTGATCTACGGCGGCGTCACGCCCGACGATGTCCCTTTTCTAGTCGAAGAACATCTCTACAAGGGCCGCGTCGTCGAAGAGAAACGGGTCTCTCCCTATGATCTGACGGGCCGGATCGCCTGGCTCTCCGCCCGCAAGGGCACCCTCCCGGCCGAAAACCGGATCGTGCTCAAGAACGTGGGCCTGATCGATCCTGAAAATATTGATGATTACATCCTCAGCGAGGGTTATGAAGCCCTCGGCAAAGTCCTCAGGGAAATGACCCCCGAAGAAACGATTGCCGAGATCAAAGCCTCCGGTCTGCGCGGCCGGGGCGGCGCGGGCTTCCCCACCGGCCTCAAATGGCAGTTTGTGTCCGGCGCAAAGGGTGACAAGAAATACGTGATCTGCAACGCGGATGAAAGCGAACCCGGCACCTTCAAAGACCGCCTGGTCCTTGAAGGCGACCCGCACGCGATCATCGAAGCGATGATGATCGGGGCTTATTCGGTCGGCGCAGACGAAGGTTTTGTCTACATCCGGGGCGAATATCGCCTGGCGATCAGCCGGATGCAAAAAGCCATCGAACAGGCCGAAGCCTACGGCCTGCTGGGCGACCATATTTTCGGCACCGATTTCTCCTTCAAACTGCATGTGCATGCCGGCGCAGGCGCCTACATCTGCGGCGAAGAAACCGCCCTGATCGAATCGATCGAAGGCAATCGCGGCGAACCCCGCCCCCGCCCGCCTTACCCGACCACCTCAGGCTTATGGAAAAAACCGACCTTGGTCAATAACGTCGAAACCTTGGCCAATATCCCGGCCATCATCCGCAACGGCGCCGCCTGGTACAAGGCGATCGGCACCCCCTCAAGCCCCGGCACAAAGGTTTACACCATCCTGGGCAACGTGAACGTGACCGGCCTGATCGAAGTCCCGATGGGGATCACCCTGCGGGAGGTCGTTTCGATCTACGGCAAAGGGATGAAAAATGGGAGCAGCTTCAAGCTCGCCCAGACCGGCGGCTCCAGCGGTTCCATCATCCCAGCCAGTTTGCAGGACACCCCCATGGATTTTGATTCGTTTGCAAAAGCAGGTGTCTCACTGGGTTCAGGCGCATTGTTGATCTGCAATGAAGAGGTCTGTGTGGTGGATCTGGCTAAAGTCTTGCTGAACTTCTTCCGGTTCGAATCCTGCGGCAAATGCAACCCCTGCCGGATCGGGAACAGCCGTTCCTACGAAGTTCTCAGCAATATCGCTGAAGGCGTTGGCACAGAGCAGGACCTGAAAGACCTACAAATGATGGCAGATCAACTTTACCAGCTTTCAAACTGCGGCCTGGGTCAAACAGCCGGTTCACCGCTGCGCGATATCCTGGCCCATTTCCGGGCGGAAGTTGAAGCCCACATCAAACTCAAAGTCTGTCCCGCAGGCGTCTGCTCCATGAGCGGCCACCGGGTATACCAGATCGACTGAAACAGGAGTAATGGAGAGTCCTTATTATGATCAAACTGACAATTGACGGAAAAACAATTGAGGTACAGGAAGGGACGACCGTCCTCGAAGCGGCTGGAGAAGCCGGCGTCTATGTCCCAACCCTCTGCCACCACCCCCAGCTGACCCCCTACGGCGGCTGCCGCCTGTGCATGGTCGATATTGAAGGCGCAAAGACCTTACAGCCCTCCTGCACCCTCCCTGCCACCGACGGCATGGTGGTGAATACCAAAACCCAAAAAGTGCTGGATGCCCGCAAATTTGTGCTCACCCTGATCTTCAGTGAGCGGAACCACTTTTGCATGTACTGCCAGGTCTCGGGCGGCGATTGCGAACTGCAAAACCGGGCCTATGACGAAGGCATGACCCACTGGGACCTCCAGCCCAACTGGACCCCCTACGAAGTGGATGGCTCCCATCCCTTCATCGTCCTGGATAATAACCGCTGCATCCTCTGCCGCCGCTGCGTCCGAGCCTGCGGTGAACTGGTCGGCAACTATACCCTTGGTTTCGAGGACCGCGGCGCCAAGAGCTACCTGGTGGCGGATTACGATGTGCCCCTCGGCGAAAGCACCTGCATCTCCTGCGGCACCTGTGTTCAGATCTGCCCCACCGGTGCGCTGATCGACCGCCAGAGCGCCTATCAGGGCAAAGAAACCGAAGTCGATCATCACGTCGGCGTCTGCACGGAATGCTCCGTTGGCTGCGTCCGTGATGTTCTCACCCGAGATAATCGCCTGGTGCGGATTGAAGGTGAGTGGGATGCCGAGCCGACCCACGGCTTGCTCTGCGAAAAAGGCCGCTTCCAGCCTCTCGAAGAGGACCGCGCCCGAGTGCTGACTCCTCTGGTCCGCAAAAATGGCAGCCTTAAAGCCGCCACCTGGGATGAAGCTCTGAATGCCGTTGCCACTGGCCTGGGCGCAGGCCAGGGTCTGGCCGCCCTTGCCTCCACCCGACTCTCGGCAGAAGCCCTGGCGTATTTCAAGTCACTCTTCGCCGACAAACTCGCGGCCGGAACCGTCACCAGCCTGGAAGAGGGCGCGGCAACAGCTTCCCTCTCCAAACTGGCGGAGAAACTGGGCAAACCCTTCGAATCCTCGCTGGATGTCCTCAAAGCCACCGAAACCGTCCTGGCGCTCGAACTGGATCTGGTTGAGGATCACCAGGTCGCGGGCTTCTTCATCAAACGCCAGCTGCAGGATAGCACCAAACTCTACGTCGCCGGGCAGGAAGCCAACGCCCTGGCCGCCGATGCCAAAGCCCTCCTGCCCCTCAACCCGGGCAGCGAAGCCGCCCTGCTGGTCAAATTGGTGGATGCCGTTGAAAACGGCACCGGTGACGCTGAATTGGCCCCCGTTGTGGACGCCCTGAAAGCGGCTGAACGCCCTGTGATCGTCTATGGCAAGACCTTTGCCTGCAATGCGGATGACATTGCGCTGGAAGCCCTCCTCAAGCTCGCCGATTTGACCGGCGCGGCTTTGATCGGCGTCAAAGGCAATGCAAACTCAATGGCCGCCGCCCAATTGGGCCTGGAAGCCCCCTTCAAAGCCAATGGCTATTCCGCCGCTGTGGTTGCGCTGGGCGATGAAGCGCCCTCCGCAAAACTCACCAAAGCCCTGGAAGAGATCCCCTTCGTCGTGGCGCTGAGCGCCTATGAATCCCAATTGTCCAGCGGTGCGGATGTCGTCCTGCCCGTGGCGATGTGGGCTGAAGAATCCGGCAGCTATCTCAGCATGGACGGCCGCCTGCAGAAGACAGTCCAATCGCTGACCGTTCCTGAAGGCGTACTGACCACGCTGGAAGCCCTCAAAAAGGTCGCCAGCCAGTTGCAGGTCGAGCCGGATCAGGATTGGAAAGCCAGCCTGATGGCGCGAACGCCCTCCATCCAAATCCAGGAAGCCTAAAGCCTGCGATACAATATTGGTACATGAATCGAAAGGATAAATCATTATGACAAAACCCACAGTAGCCTCTGATTGGCTTTGCGGATGCGCCGGATGTCACATGTCTCTCCTCGATATCGACGAGCGCATTCTCCAGGTTGTGGAGTTGGTGGACCTCCGGGCAACACCGATCACGGACCTCAAGCAGCCGGATGAGCAGGGAGTCACCGTTGGTATCCTTGAAGGCGGCATCAATAACACCTATAATGAGGAAGTTGCCAAAAGGATGCGCGAACGCTGCAAGATCCTGGTGGCCCTCGGTGACTGCGCCGTTTTCGGCGGCGTGCCCGCCATGCGGAACTTTGTTGGCGTCGAATCGGCCCTCCAACGGGCTTATATTGACGCTGAGAGCGTTGATGCCGACGGGCTGATCCCCGCCGATCCGGAGTTAGCGAAAATGACTCGGGTGAGCGCGGTGAGCGAAGTCATCCCGGTTGATGTCTTTATCCCCGGCTGTCCGCCTGATGCAGACGTGATCTTCTACGCGCTGGCCGAACTGGCTCAGGGCCGCATCCCGGAGATCAAAAATGACAAGCTGCATTGGCACTAGGAGGAACGAATAATGGTAGCTGAAAAAATTACAATTGAACCCGTAACCCGAATTGAGGGCCATGCCAAGGTCACCATTCACATGAATGATGCCGGCGGCGTGGACCATGCTTATTTCCATGTCAACGAGTTCCGGGGATTCGAAAAGTTCTGTGAAGGGCGGATGTACTTTGAAATGCCCCAGATCACACCTCGGATTTGCGGCATTTGCCCCGTGAGCCATCACCTCGCCAGCGCCAAAGCCGGCGATATCCTGATGGGCGCCAAACCGCCCCGCCCCGCCAACCTCCTGCGTGAGCTGATGCACATGGGTCAGATCATCCAGAGCCACGGCATGCACTTCTTTGAACTGGCCGGGCCGGACCTGATCCTGGGTTTTGACGCCGATCCCGCCATCCGCAATGTGGTGGGCTTGATTGGCGCGGACCCCGCCCTGACGGTCAAAGCCGTCGAACTGCGCAAATTCGGGCAGGACATCATCTATCAGGTCGGCGGCCGCCGGATCCACCCGAACTTCGCGGTCCCCGGCGGGGTTAACCGGGCGCTGAACGTTGAAAAACGCGATCACATGCTGGCTGGGCTGGACCAGGCCATTGAAACAACCCAAATCGGCCTCAAGCTGATCAAAGACTGGGCTTCTGCCAATATCGAAGATATTGAAAAGTTCGCCGTCTTCCACACCGGCTACATGGGCCTCGTGACCCCTGAGAACGGTCTGGAACTCTATGACGGCAATGTCCGCCTGGTCGGCCGCGAAGGCAAAGAACTGGAATGCTTTGATGCCCAGGATTATCTGGACGTCATTTCCGAACATGTTGAAAACTGGTCCTACCTCAAGTTCCCCTATTACAAAAAAATGGGATGGCCGGATGGCGTTTATCGGGTTGGCCCGCTCGGCCGCTTGAATACGATTGATCACATTGATACGCCTCTGGCCCAGGCTGAGTTCGAAGTCTACAGGCAGCTCGACGGTGGTCAACCGGTCTTCCAGACCCTCTATTACCACTATGCCCGCCTGATCGAGACCCTCTTCGCCATCGAACGTGCTCGGGAATTGCTGGAAGATCCCGATATCCTCGGCACAGACATCCTCAACACCCACCGGGACCCCAAGGAAATGGCCGTGGGCGTGATTGAAGCGCCGCGCGGCACCCTCTTCCACCAATATTGGGTCAACCCCCATGGCCAGCTGGAACGGGTGAACCTGATCGTTTCGACCGGGCATAACAACTGGGCGATGAGCGAAGCTGTCGACTCCGTTGCCAAGACCTACGTCAAAGGCCCTGAAGTTCAGGAAGGGATGCTGAACCGGGTTGAAGCGGCCATTCGGGCCTATGACCCCTGCCTCTCCTGCTCCACCCATGCAATCGGCCAGATGCCGATCACCATTGACGTCCTCGATGCCGGCGGCAAGATCACCCAAACCCTCCAGCGCGACTGATCTGAACGCTTAAATCTATTAACGGATCCCCTTCTTGAGCTTAATCGGTGGAAGAAGGGGATCGTTTTTTCACCACAATGCAGGAAAGCACACCATGCAGGCAGATACTCTCATCATAGGCATAGGAAACGCCGACCGCCAGGACGATGGCGTGGGCTGGCATATCCTCAAGAACCTGGCGGAAAGGCTGGGCACGACCGTACCGGAAGATCCGGGGGAGATCGTCGAGGTCGAAACCGACAAAGCGGATCTGATGTTCATTTTGCAGATCTACCCCGAACTGGCCGAAACTATTTCCCATTATCAGCGGGTCTGTTTTGTGGACGCTCACACGGCGGATATCGCCGAGGAGATCTCCTGGACAACCCTGGACCCCGAATATGAGAAATCGCCCCTCACCCATCATATGTCCCCCCGGACCGTGCTCTCGATTGGCGCCGCGATTTACAGCTCAATGCCAGAGGCGATCCTCGTCTCCGTGCGAGGTTACCACTTCCAATTTGAGCGTGCGCTGAGCGCTGAGACGGAAGCCCTGGCAAAAAAGGCGATTGACCGCCTTTGGGACTGGATCAATTCCAATTAATCGTGCATGACTGTTGTCACTGGGGCTAAATGACATACTACAATTTCGGATTTTGACATTCAAGTGTAACGTTAAAGGATAGCTGGAGGCTGGAAATCTCACTACTTATTAAAGGTTCTAATGCTCAATCAGGCAGATATCACGACAACAATAAAAACAATCCCCTGGTTCCTTGAACTCCACCCGGAGAGCATTGAACGGCTGGCAAGCATTGCCAATGTCTGCTCTTTTTCCACTGGGGACATCATCTTCAACGAAGGTGAACAGCACCCTATCCTCTACATCCTGCTGGAAGGTAAAGTCCTGCTGGAGAGCTTTGTCCCCGGGCATGGCGTCCTCCCGATCTTCATCGCTGAATCATTGGACGTCATCGGCTGGTCCAGCCTGACGCCCGTTGTCCGCCAAAAGACCAGCACCGCCCGGGTCCTGGAAAGCACCCGAGCCTTGAGCTTCAGCGCTGAACCCCTGATGGAGCTTTGCGAATCAGACTGCGAGCTGGGATTTGTGATCATGCGCCGGCTGGCAAACATCGTTGCCACTCGTTACCTGAACCACAAATTGCACCTCCTGGAATTGATCTCCGCTCAGGATGGCTAAGCGAGCGGGCCGGTTTCGCCCTAAAACCACAATATTTATCATAATAGTATTATAATTAACGAATGCACGAACTATCCGTAACCGAAAGTGTGCTTGAAATTGCCTGCAAGCACGCCGAGCAGGCTCGGGCGAAAAAGGTCACCGACATCTACCTGGTGATCGGCAAACTTTCCAGCATTGTGGACGATTCAGTCCAGTTCTATTGGGACTTCATCAGCAAGGGGACGATCTGCGAGGAAGCCACCCTGCATTTCAAGCGAATCCCCGCTGAAATGGTTTGTCTGGATTGCAACCACAACTATACGCTCGAAGACGAGCTTACCCCCTGCCCCCAGTGTGGCAGCGCCAGGATCAGAGTGGTCGCTGGCGATGAATTCAACCTCGAAAGCATAGAAGTTCAGAGATAAAAATGAGCGAAAACCGAATCAAAATCGTTGAAAAGATCCTGGATGCCAATGACCGGCTGGCAAACTCCAACCGGCAGCGCTTCAATGAGGTCGGTGTTTATTCGATCAACCTGATGGCTTCCCCTGGCGCCGGCAAGACCTCTTTCATCCTCAAGACCATCGAAGGCCTCATGGCGGATGGCGTTCAGATCGGCGTGATCGAGGGCGATACCGCCCCCGTGACCATCGACTCGGACAAAATCAATGCCGCCGGAATGCCCGCGATCCAGATCAACACCGGCGGCGAGTGCCACCTGGACGCCGTGATGCTGGAAAATGCCATTGACCAGATGGACCTCAGCCCCCTGGACCTGGTGATCGTTGAAAACGTCGGCAACCTGATCTGCCCGGCCGCCTTCGCCCTGGGCACGCACAGCAACGTGCTGGTCGCCAGCATTCCCGAAGGGGATGACAAACCCTACAAATATCCCAACATCTACCGCGGTCTGGATGTGCTGATCATCAATAAAACCGACCTGCTGCCCTATATCGACTTCAACATGGACTATTTCCGCCAGGGTGTGGAAATGCTCAACCCCGGCCTGACGACCTTCGCCGTCTCCTGCAAGACAGGCGAAGGGATGGATCCCTGGCTGGAGTGGTTGAAGGGCCGAATCTCAAAATAAGCTCCGCCATTCATGGATGCCATCAGCCGCCATATCCACATCAATGGGATCGTTCAAGGGGTCGGATTCCGGCCGTTCATCTTTAACCTGGCGCTCGAACACCAGCTCGCGGGTTGGGTCTGCAACTCCGCCAGCGGCGTGGACATCGAGGTCACCGGTGCGGCCAGCGACCTGACGGCCTTTATCAAGGCGATACCGGTTCAAGCTCCCCCCTTGGCGCAGATCGATTCGCTGGAAGACCACGCCATCACCCTCCAATTCTTTGAGGGGTTCAAAATCGTGCCCAGCCAGGATCAGGCAACGGATTTCATCCCCGTCTCGCCCGATGTGGCGATCTGCGAC
The DNA here is from genome assembly GCA_011620555.1 of Anaerolineaceae bacterium. Classification (GTDB taxonomy): domain Bacteria; phylum Chloroflexota; class Anaerolineae; order Anaerolineales; family Anaerolineaceae; genus Brevifilum. The sequence goes on from WOYY01000046.1 coordinate 23,104, forward strand.
CAGTGCCGGGAGGAACTCTTTGACCCTGCGGACCGGCGCTACCGCTACCCCTTCATCAACTGCACCAACTGCGGCCCCCGTTTCACGATCATCAAAGAGATCCCCTATGACCGGCCCAAGACCACCATGGCCGGGTTTGAGATGTGCCCCAATTGCCGGGCGGAATATGAGAATCCCCGCGACCGGCGCTTCCACGCCCAGCCCGTCGCCTGCCCGGTCTGCGGGCCGCAGGTCTGGCTGGAAGATGCCCAGGGGCGGCACCTCGCTGATCGGGAGGATGCCATTCAGGCCGCTCGCAAACGCCTGGCGGAAGGTAAAATCCTGGCGATCAAAGGGCTGGGCGGTTTCCACCTGGCCTGCGATGCTGGCAACCCCGCCGCCGTGGCCGCCCTGCGGGAAAGGAAACATCGGCCGGATAAGCCCTTTGCCCTGATGGCCTTTGACCTGCCCATAATCAGAAGTTACGTGCGGGCGGGTGAACCGGCGGAAGCCCTGCTCCGCAGCCCCCAGGCGCCGATCGTCCTCCTGCCGAAAGTTGAAAACGCAGCCCTCGCGCCGAATATCGCCCCTGGCCAATCCCGCCTGGGGTTCATGCTGCCCTATACTCCCTTGCACCTGCTCCTGCTGGAACCCGAGCCGGGTTACCCGGAAGTCTTCGTGATGACCAGCGGCAACCGCTCCGAGGAGCCGATTCTTCATACCAACGAAGCGGCGCGGGAAAAGCTGGCCGGCATCGCCGATGCTTTTCTGATGCACGACCGGCCGATTGACCAGCGGGTTGATGATTCGGTGGTCGCACTCTTCCAAGATCACGCCTATCCCGTCCGGCGGGCCAGGGGCTATGCCCCCAACCCCATCCGGCTCCATCGCCAGGTCCCGCAGGTGCTGGCGGTCGGCCCGCAGATGAAAAACACGATCTGCCTCACCCGGGAAAAATACGCTTTCCTGAGCCACTATATCGGCGAGATGGAAAACTGGGAAACCCTCCAGGATTTCAAGGCCGCGATTGCACACTATCAGTCCCTTTTCCGCATCCGGCCGGAAGGCATCGCCCATGACCTGCACCCGGATTACCTCTCCACGCAGTACGCCCTGGAACAGGCGGAGAGCGAGTCCCTGCCGTTGATCGGCGTCCAGCACCACCATGCCCACCTGGCGGCCGTCGCCGTTGAAAACGGTCTGCCCCCTGAGGAGCAGGTGGCCGGGCTGATCTTTGACGGCACGGGTTATGGCCCCGACGGCACGATCTGGGGCGGCGAAGTCCTGATTGGCAGCTGCGCCAGCTTCACCCGCGCCTATCACTTACAGCCCCTCCCGCTGCCCGGCGGCGAAGCGGCCATCCGTAAACCAGCCCGGATGGCCCTCAGCCTGCTCTGGGCGCTGGGAGTGCCCTGGGAGGCCGACCTGGCCCCCGTCCAGGCCCTGAGCCAGATTGAACGAGCAGCCCTCAGCCATCAACTGGCGCAGGGGATCAACACGCCTCAGACCTCCTCCATGGGCCGGCTGTTTGACGCTGTCTCAGCGCTGCTGGGCATGCGCCAGGAAGTCACCTATGAAGGCCAGGCCGCCATCGAACTGGAAGCTCTGGCTGATCCGGGGGAAGTAGGGTACTATTCCTGGCAGATTGAAGGCGAAGAGATCCGAATCGCCCCCATGGTGACTGAAATCCTGAGCAACATTCGGGAAGGTCTCACGCCTGCAACCCTCTCGGCCCGCTTCCATAACACGCTCGCCCGCATCAGCCTGGATCTGGCGGAACGGGTCCGTCGGGAAACTGGCATCGAAAAAATTGCCCTTTCCGGCGGCGTCTGGCAGAACCTGCGCCTGCTGGAAACAACCACAGACCTATTACGCAAGCACGGCTTTCAGCCCCTGACCCACCAGCAAACGCCTCCCAATGATGGCTGCGTCGCTTTCGGTCAGGCGATGATCGCCGCTTACCGTTTATCACCACACAAGGAGTGACTCATGTGCCTCGGAATCCCCGGCAGAATTGAATCGGTCTACGAAGACCACGGCACGAAGATGGCAAAAATCGACTTCGGCGGAGTCCAGCGCGAGGCCTGCATCGAAGTTATCCCCGAGGCAAAGCCCGGTGACTGGACCATTGTCCATGCCGGCTTTGCGCTGAACCTGCTGAGCGAGGAGGAGGCCCGCGAGACCCTCGACATCCTCGAGCAGATGGCCGAACTGGCTGATTTGGAAGATCAGGAGCGAAGTGGCTGACCCGACCCCCGATTTCCTCTCCGGTTATCGCAACGCCAAACTGGTCAAAACCGTCCTGGCGGAGATCCGCCAAACCGTCACGCAGCCCTGGACGCTGATGGAAATCTGCGGCGGACAGACCCACGCGATCATGCAGTACGGGCTGGATCAGCTCCTGCCAGATGAGATCGAACTGGTTCATGGGCCGGGCTGCCCGGTCTGCGTCACCTCGCTGGAGCTGATCGACCAGGCTCTGATGATCGCCCAACAGCCGGAGGTGATCTTCACTTCCTTTGGCGACATGTTGCGGGTGCCGGGTTCCACGGCGGACCTGTTCTCCATCCGGGCAGCCGGCGGAGATGTGCGCGTGGTCTATGCCCCGCTGGACGCGGTCAAGATCGCCGCTCAAAATCCCGAAAAACAGGTCGTCTTCTTTGCCATCGGCTTTGAGACTACCGCGCCTGCCAATGCCATGGCCGTCATCCAGGCGGAAAAACTGGGATTAAAGAACTTCTCCATCCTGCCCGCCAACGTTCTGGTCCCGCCCGCGATGCACGCCATCCTCTCCAGCCCGCAAAACCGTATCCAGGGCTTCCTGGCCGCGGGGCATGTCTGCGCCGTGATGGGATACTGGGAATACCCGTCCATCGCTGAGAAATATCAAACCCCGATGGCCGTCACCGGATTTGAACCGCTCGACCTGGTCAACGGCATTTTGGAAACCGTGAAAATGCTGGAGGAAGGCCGGGTGGCGGTCGAAAACGCCTATTCCCGGGTGGTGACCTTTGAAGGAAATAAGGTCGCCCAGCAGATGATCGCCAAAGTCTTCCAACCCGTGGACCGCAACTGGCGCGGGATCGGCACGATCCCCCTCAGCGGGTACGGCCTGACGGAAACCTACGAACCCTTTGACGCCACCCAGCGCTTTAACACAGGCGAAATCCGAACCGAGGAATCAAAAATCTGCATCGCCGGCCAGGTCCTCCAAGGCATCAAGAAACCCTCGCAATGCCCGGCCTTTGGCACCCTCTGCAACCCGCAGACGCCGCTGGGCGCGCCGATGGTTTCATCGGAAGGCGCCTGCGCCGCGTATTACCGCTATGGCAGGAAATCCTCATGACAGGAAAAACCTTTGAACCCATCACCATGCAGGGGCCGGTCTGCCCCGTCCCCCATCACCACACCGACACCGTTGTGATCGGCCACGGCAGCGGGGGCACGATGACCCAGGACCTGATCCGCAATATTTTCCAATCCCGCCTGGGCAATGCCTATCTGGAGCAGGGCAATGATGCCGCCCGGATCGCCATTCAGGGCAGCGCCGGCGAACTCGCCGTCTCAACCGATTCCCACGTGGTCTTCCCGCTCTTCTTTCCCGGAGGCGATATCGGCCGGCTGGCGATTTGCGGCACGGTCAACGACGTTGCCATGCTGGGCGCCAAGCCCGCCTTCCTGACCGCCGGGTTCATTCTGGAAGAAGGCCTGCCGATGGAAACCCTGACCCGGGTGATCGAATCGATGGCCGCTGCCTGTGAGGAGGCCGGCGTACAGATCGTGGCCGGGGATACCAAAGTGGTGGAAAAAGGCAAAGCCGACGGAATCTTCATTAACACCGCCGGTTTCGGACTAATTCCCCCCGGACGGGACCTCGGCGGCCAGCTCGCCCAGCCGGGCGATGTCGTGCTGATCTCAGGCACCCTGGGCGACCACGGGATCGCCGTCCTGCAGGCCCGTGGTGACCTGGGGTTCGAATCCGGGATCCAATCCGACGCTGCGCCGCTCAACAAAATGATCGCCGCCCTGCTGGAGGCCATCCCGAGGGTCCATGTCCTGCGGGACCCCACCCGCGGCGGCCTGGCAACCACGCTCAAGGAGATCGCCTGCCAGAGCCAGGTCAGTATCCATTTGGAAGAAGAGTCCATCCCGATCAGGCCGGAAGTCCGCACCGCCTGCGACATGCTGGGCTTCGACCCGCTCTACCTGGCCAATGAGGGCAAGCTGATCGTGGTGCTGCCGGAAGAAAATGCCAACCAGGCCCTGGAAATCCTCCGTCAAAACCCCTATGGCGCTATGGCTACGCGCATCGGTTCAGTTTCCGCAGCGGACCCCGAACAGGTCCTGCTGCACACCCCCTATGGGACCACCCGCATCCTCGATATGCTCTCCGGCGAGATCCTCCCCAGGATTTGCTGAATCTTGCCCTCCCGCCCCGAACCTACTATACTTAGGGGCGATCACTTATTATTTGATGATGAAGGAACAAATATGAAAATTGAGTACGTGGAAACCACCAGCGATTTGATGACCCGGATCAATATCCATGATGCCTACGGCGCCCGCGATATTGATAAATGGATGTTGGATGTCCTGCCGCTCGAACAGGACATGGCAATTTTGGATGTTGGCTGCGGCGCCGGCAAACAGTGCTTCTCCTACCTCGCCCATCTCAGCGGCAAAGCAGAGATCATCGGCGGCGATGTCTCGGAAGAACTGCTGGCCAAAGCCCAGGAAGAAAACCAGAAACTCGGCAACCGGGTCACCTTCCAGCCCCTCAACTTCAACGTGCCCTTCCTTTTCCCGGATAACACCTTCGACCTCGTTTCCTGTTCCTTCGCCATCTACTATGCGGAAGACATTCCCTTCACCATCAAAGAGATGCACCGGGTCCTCAAACCGGACGGCACCCTCTTCACCACCGGCCCCATGCCGGAGAACAAGCAGATGTTCTACGAGATCATCAAGGAAGCCACCGGCAAGCACATCCCGCCCATGCCCGGCAGCTCGCGCTATGCCTCCGAAATTTTGGATGCCGTCAAAGCGACCTTCTCCAAGACGAAAATTGAGGTCTTCGAGAACCCCCTGACCTTCCCCTCCGTCGAACCCTTCATTGCCTACACCCGGGCCAGCCTCTCCGAAGACCGCCTGCTCTGGAACGCCTTCTTCCAGACCAAAGAGGACTTTGAAACTGTGATGGACGAGATCACCCAGGTCGCCCAAAAATGGTTCGAGCGGGACGGCAAGCTGGTGATGACCAAAGTGGTCGGCGGAATCCTCGCCACAAAGTAGGCCGATATGAACCATAACATGACCTTTTACGGTGAGACTCTGCTCTTCATCGGCGCCCACCCGGACGACATCGAATTGGGCTGCGGCGCGCTGATCGCGGAGATCGGCGACCGGGCCAAGGTGATTTGCGTCACGCTATCGGATAATCAGGAAAACCCAGACCTGCTGAACCTGGTGGAAGAGCACCGCAACAGTATGTCCCTGCTGGGCGTCAAGCCCGAGAATGACATCCTCCGGCAGTTCACCACTCGGCGCTTCCAGGCCGCCCGCCAGGAGATCCTGGAAGAGATGCTGGCCTTGAAAAAGGCCTATCACCCGGAAACCGTCTTCGTCCACACGGCGCAGGACATCCATCAAGACCACAAGACCATCACAGAAGAAGCGCTGCGGGCCTTCCGCGGCACCACTGTGCTGGGCTTCGATGTCCTCCGGTCCAGTTATGGCTTCTTCCCCAATTTCCTGGTGGAGGTTTCAGAGCAAAGCGTTCAGACCAAACTCGATGCCCTGAAAGCCTATAAAACCTACCAGGACCGCTATTACTTCGAGGATAAGATCCTCTACGCCACTGCCATCCGGCATGGCGCGCTGGCCGAACGGCCCTTCGCCGAAGGCTTTGACATCCTGCGGATCGTCGGCGAGTTTGGCCAAGCAGTCGACTGACCCGAAGAAGACGCCATTAAAAACGAAAAGGGTGTCCAATTTGAACACCCTTTACTGTTTAAAACCGTTTTGCCTATTCCTCAACCCCGATTTCAACCATCCCAGCCACCACCCGCACCGGATAGGCTGGCACATCCCGCACTGCCGGGAGGCTCAGCACCTCACCCGTGCGGATGTCAAACCGGGCGCCATGCCGGGGACAGATAATCTGGTGCCCTTCCACTTCCCCCTCGCCCAATGACCCCATGTCGTGGGTGCAGAGATCGGCGATCGCATAATAGTCGCCTGCCAGGTTGAAGATCACCACCGGCTCATCGTCCAGATCAATGAAAAGCCGCTCTCCGGAAGGCAAATCCTCTACCGGGCAAATCGGATAATAGGTCAATTCTGCCATCTTTCCTCCTCAAGAAAAAGAAAGGCGGCCACTAATCAATGGACCGCCTCTAATCATCAATTCAAAACCGGTTCAACTGGCCTGGTAACCTGTGGGCCGGGCGGCGTCCTTCTTCGTATGCCGAATCAGGTGGGAATCAAAAGGGAACCACAGAATATGGTCAGGAACCATCCAGCCGTCCGTCAGGTAAACATTCGTCCGAAACTGCACAGCGACCATTTTGTCATCCACCTGAACGACGATTCCTTTCACCCAGTCCCGAATGCGCTCACCGTTCTTCTCGTGATCGCAAAAGACTTCTACCGAATCCCCAACCTGGTAATTGCTGTCTTCCTCTGGTGGTCTCATAAAGGGTGATCTTGCCATTAATCCTCCTTAAAATTAAGAATTCCTGCTATTAATTAAATCCAAATTCATTCATCATATTCTAGCAGATATGATGTCTATTTTCTATTAACTCACCAGTGTGGATTGGCTTAATCCTGACCCATCTTTTCCTGAATGGCGTCAAGGAAGCGATTCCGCACACCTTCAAAGGGAATCCGCTCCATGATCGGCGTAAAGAAGCCCATCACGATCAATTGCTCAGCATCTTTGCGGGGAATGCCCCGGCTGAGCAGGTAGAAAAGCAGCGATTCATCAATCTTGCCGACCGTCGCCCCATGCGTGCAGCGCACGTCATCGGCCAGGATCTCAAGGCCAGGGATCGAATCCGCCCGCGCGCCCTTTGAAAGGATCAGGTTCCGGTTGGCCTGATAGCCATCCGTCCCAAGCGCACCGGGCGCAACGTAAATCATCCCCTGCCAAACGGACCGGCTGTGGTCCATCAGCGCGCCTTTATAGAGCAGGTCGCTGGTGGTGTTCGGCGCCATGTGGTTCTGCTGGGTATCGTGGTCCAGGTGTTGGCGGCCGCTGGCGAAATAAAAACCGGACATGCGACCCTGCGCGCCGGCTTCCACCAGGTCAATGTCGGAGAAATTTTTGGTCAGATGGGTCCCCATCGCGCCGAAAATCCATTCCAAAGCGCCATCGCCCATCACGCGCGCCCGTTCCCGGGTGAAAGACCAGACGTTGTCGCCCCAGGATTGCAACTCGACAAAATTCAGCCTGGCATTGCGGCCGACGTAAATCTCCACAATCCCATCGTGCAGAATTTGAGCCTCCCCACTGCCCTTTGGCGAGGCGGACTCATGCACAAAGGTCGCCTGGGCGCCTTCTTCCAGCCAGACGACCAAATGGTTAAAGAAAGCCTGGTTTTCTCCAGCGCCCCAATAAAGGCTTTGGAGCGGCTTCTCCACGATCACATTCTTCGGAACGTACAAAACCACCCCATCGGAAGCCATGGCAGCCGCCAGGGCGGTGAATTTATCCTCAGCAGGCGAAACGATCTGCCCCAATAGGCGGTTCAGCAGATCCGGGTGCTGTTCTTCGGCCTCATGGAAGTCCATGAAAACCACGCCCTGCGCGGCGGCGTCCTCATCCAGCCAGCGCTGGGGTTCCGTCATCCCGGAAATCACCTGCCCGGCCCGTTCGGAACCGGTGGTGACCGGGTCCAGCAGACCCGTCGGGGGCTTTGGCAGCTCCCTGCTGAATTCAGCGGGCCTGAAAAGCTCCGTATTCAACCCGCGGATATCCGTCCTTCGCCAGGGGTCATCCCGCAGCGTGGGAAAAGGCAGGGTGGTGGAAGTCTCCCAGGCTGACCAATGGTAAGCCCGCAGGTGTTCATCGGATAACCGGGGTAAATCGCTTTTTGAGAAGTTGAATTCCGCCAGGGCAGTCTGCTCAGCAGACCCCTTGCGTCGGGTAACGATCTTGGGGTTTTGCGCCATGAATCCTGTTTCTTTCTGTGCTTTGACTAACCAACCGAACCGATCATCTGGAGCTGGATCAGGCGGTTCATTTCGACGGCATACTCCATCGGCAACTCTTTGACCAGCGGCTCAATGAAACCGGAAACCACCATCGTGGTCGCCTCTTCTTCCGTCATGCCGCGGCTCATCAGGTAAAAGAGCTGCTCCTCGCCCACCTTCGAGACGGTGGCCTCGTGGCCCAGGGTCACATCTTCGGCATCCACCTCAATAGAAGGATAAGTATCCGAGCGGGAGTCGTGATTCAACAGCAGGGCATCACAAACCACATTTGATTTGGAGCCTTCCGCTTCAGGGAAAACCTTCAACAGCCCACGATAGGAACAGCGGCCGTTGCCTCGACTGATGGACTTGGACGTGATCTTACTGGAAGTGTTCGGGGCAAAATGCAGGGCCTTACCGCCGGCATCCTGGTGCTGACCGGGGCCGGCAAAGGCCACGGAGAGGATCTCACCATGCGCGCCGGGTTCCATCAGGTAACAGGAGGGGTATTTCATGGTGGTCTTGGAGCCGAGGTTCGCATCCACCCATTCCATTGTCCCATTCTCATACACCATCGCCCGCTGGGTCACCAGGTTATAAACATTGTTGGACCAGTTCTGGATGGTGCTGTAGCGCACCCGGGCATTCTTCTTGACCACAATCTCGATCACACCGGAGTGGAAAGAGTTAGTCGTATAGAGTGGCGCGGTGCAGCCTTCAACATAATGCACCTGAGCGCCCTCATCGGCGATGATCAGAGAGCGTTCGAACTGCCCAATATTGGCCATGTTCAAGCGGAAATAAGCCTGCAGAGGCAGCTTGACCTCGACACCCTTGGGGACATACACAAAGGAACCACCCGACCAGACCGCGCTGTTCAAAGCGGCAAATTTGTTGTCCTCGATCGGGATGACGGTCGAAAAATATTCCCGGAAGAGATCGGGGTGATGGCGCAGGCCGTCCTCAATCGACATGAAGATCACGCCCTGCTGTTCCAGCTCTTCCTGGACATTGTGATAGATCATCTCTGAGTCATACTGTGCGCCCACGCCGGCCAGATACTTCCGCTCGGCCTCGGGAATGCCCAACTTTTCAAAGGTGTTCTTGATCGTCTCCGGGACGTCATCCCAGGTACGCCCTTCAGCATCCGTCGGTTTTACATAATAATAAATATCATCGAGATTTAGGTCGCTCAGATCCGCACCCCAGGTGGGGATCGGACGGGACAGGAAGTGCTTCAGCGCTTTCAGCCGGAATTCCAGCATCCACTCCGGCTCACCTTTCATCGCGGAGATTTGCCGGACGACTTCCTCATTCAGACCTTTGCGACTCTTAAAGACAAAAGTGTCCGGGTCGCTGAATCCGTATTGATAGTCGTTTAATTCATTTAAAAAATCAGTCTCCGGGTTTTTACCCATGGAAGACCTCCGTGAGTTTCTGTTTAGTTAACAAGCTCGGGTTCGCCGTATTTTTCACGGACCCAGTCGTAACCGTTCTCCTCAAGCTGCAAGGCCAGGTCTCGGCTGCCCGATTCGACGATCTTACCGTTATACATGATATGCACAAAGTCGGGCTGAATGTAGTTCAGGATCCGCTGATAGTGCGTGATGACCATCACACCCATCTTGGGGCCTTTGATCGCGTTGACGCCTTCCGAAACGATCCGGATCGCATCAATATCGAGGCCGGAATCCGTCTCATCCATAATGGCAAAGGCCGGTTCCAGGACAGCCATCTGCAACACCTCGGTGCGTTTCTTTTCACCACCGGAAAAGCCCTCGTTCAGATAGCGGCCACCGAAGGCATAGTCCATCTCCAGCAGGTCCATCTTGCTTTTCAGCAGTTTCCGGAATTCCAGGATGGAAATATCCTCCTGAGGCGGTTCCGCGTGGCGCCGGCGGGCATTGATCGCCGTCCGCAGGAAATTGGCCACCGTGACGCCCGAAATCGAGACCGGATACTGGAAAGCCAAAAAGAGGCCGGCTCTCGAGCGTTCATCGGGTTTCATCCCCAGAATGCTCTGCCCATCAATCAGGATGTCACCCTCCGTGATCTCATAACTGGGATGCCCCATGATCGTATAAGCCAGAGTGGACTTCCCTGTCCCGTTAGGCCCCATGATGGCATGGACCTCACCCTGCCGAATGGTCAGGTTGAGTCCTTTGATGATCTGTTTATCTTCAATGGAAACATACAAGTCTTTGATCGTCAGTTCTGACATCCAAACTCCTAAAACTGATTGGACTATTCAGTCCAATCTCATCCGAATTATCTCAATTCATTTAAGCTTAGAAATTATAGCATGCGGGCAATCGAGTGTCAATATTTAGCATAAATATCTAATAAATTATTTAGGCAAAAAGAGACTGCTGCCTCGAGCTCCTTTTGGGGCGCCGATCGATCTTCGCCCTCCTGATTAAAGCCAAAATCCCTTTGCTGATTCTCTGGCAAAGGGATTTTAAACCTATTCAGCGAAGTTTACAAACCCTTCAGGAGGGTCGCAAACAGGAGCATTAACCAGGCGCTGCCCAGGAACCCAAAAGCGCGTTCCGAGATGCCAGCGACATAGACGAACTTGAAGAAGATAGATAGGAGACCCGCTAAAAACGTGACCTACCATACTCATTTCTTCGGTGGTGTTAATTGCAGATTGATTTCTCCTTAGTGTGACTGATCGGATGAAATTGAATAAGGCTTGGGATAAACGGTGGTGAAATTTTCATTCTCACACCTATTATATAAAATTACATTCTCAGTTCAATCCTTAAAATAATCTCCAAATAATAAGAATTTAATATCTGGTTGATCAGTTTATGATAAAATAAAAGTGAATTTAGACCGGATTAATCCAGATAGACAAAGGAGATAAGAATGGCAGAGCAAGAAAAAAAAGAAGGAATATTTAAAAAGACAGTTGACGCTTTCTCATCTAAAGACGAAAAAGAAACCATCGCAGAATTGGAAGCTGAACTGGAACAGGCCAAGAAGGACTCCGAAGCAGCCAAAACCGCAATCAATGACCTGATGAAACAAAACACTGAAGCCAAAAAAGATAGCTCATCCGCTGACATGAAGGCCAAAGCCGCTGAGAAACGGATCGCGGAGCTTGAAGCCAAGCTTAAAGACCTCACCGTCAAGGAAAAACAGGTCGGCGCTTCCAAAGCCAGCGTACTGGAAGAGAAACTCGCCAAACCCGCCATTATCACCGTCCACACCGTCGAATCCAACAACCAGACCCTCAGCCATGTGGCGCTCAAGTACTACAAGCATGCCACCCCGCCCTACTGGCAATATCTGCTCGAGCACAACAAAGAGGTCCTCAAAGGCAGCGAAAAGAACATCCGCATGGGCATGAAGCTCGAAATTCCAGAACTTCCTGAGGAATTGAAAGACTAAGATGGCGAACAATATCGACCTGAGCCAGATCTTTCAGACGGTTTCAGCGGCTCTTGCCACCCAGCAAAGCGACCTCAACGAAGCGGACAGCTACAACCACGATCACGGCGACCACATGGTCCAGATTTTTGATCTGGTTCAAAAAGCGGTCAGTAAAAAATCAGACGAGCCTGTCGCCGACCAGCTGGCCTATGCCAGCAAAGTCCTCTCCAAAGAATCGGATAGCGGTTCAGCGAAACTCTATGCAGACGGTCTGGCAAATGCCGCCAAAACCTTCACAGGGTCCGAACTGAATGCCGATAACCTGACAACCCTGGTGCAAGGCCTGATGAACGTCAGCCCGGCCCAGGAACAAGCCCCCCAATCCGAGAGCGGCAATCCCCTCGGCTCATTACTGTCCGGCCTGATGGGCGGCCAGGAAAAGGCCAGCGAAGAAGATTCCACCCTTGGGATGGACGATGTCCTGCGCGCCGGCTTGGCCTTCTACCAGTCCAAGCAGAGCGGGGACAGCAACATGGAAGCCGCAATGGATGCCCTCATGGCGGCCAGCCCGATGGGGCAATCCGCCCACCGGTCCCAATCCGGTTCAATCGTTGCCTCAACCATCATGAGCTTCGCCAGGAATTTGGGCGGAAAATAACCCAAAGAATACCCATAAGGTACCTTTCAAGGCGCTCAAATGGGCGCCTTGATGTTTTAATCACCGCCATTCGAGGGTACAATTTTTTGGATAAAAATCATATATATTGACAAAATGATTTCCGACGTGCTAAAATCACGCATTACAGAATGGAAATCCATCAACGGAGATAAGGGACGCTATGAAAAGTACACGCGAAAAGATCATGAGGACCCTGCTCGCCTTCCCCCGGTCAACGATTAACGACCTGGCCGATTCGGTGGGCATTAATGGCATATCGGTCCGGCACCACCTGATCTCTTTGGAAGCGGACGATCTCGTCACCTCCTCCGAAGAACGGCATGGCGTCGGCCGTCCTCACCTGGTCTATTCTCTGACGGATAAGGGGATCGAGCAATTTCCCAGCAGCTACCTCCGCCTGACTCAACGCATCCTAGATACCCTGAAAGACAAACTCAGCAACGCGGAACTGGAAGCCTTATTCCAACAGATCGGCTTGGGTATCGCCGCGAAATACGGCGAAGCGCTTGAAACCAAATCCACTGAAGAACGGGTTAAGATTCTCGAGTCGGTCTTATCCAAAGAGGGTTTTATCATTGAATGGAAAAAGGACAATGATTCAGTCAGGCTGGTGTCCTTATCCTGCCCCTACTACCGGATCGGTCTGGACCATCCCGAGATTTGCGCGCTGGATCACACCCTGATTTCGGCATTTGTAGCCGCTCCGGTTGAAGTTGAGACCTGCATCCTCAACAACGATGATTGCTGCACGTATCGAATCCCCCTGAACCATCAAGAAGGTTGATATGAGCGAAAAAACACCTCTGAATCTCCCCATCTGGGAAATCGAAAATACCCACCCCGACCTGGTCGGCGAGCTGGAAGAAGGCCTGAGTGAAATTGTCGATCCGGAATTGGGTTTGAACATCATCCAGCTCGGCCTGGTCCGGGATATTGAGATCAAAGAGGACCAAGCCGTCGTCACCATGATCCTGACCACCCCCTTCTGCCCTTATGGCCCTTCCATGATCGAAACGACCCGGACTAGGATTGAGAAGATCCTCAAAATGCCCGCCAAGATCAATTATGGCCGCGAAACCTGGGACCCGACCATGATGGAAGAAGGCCTGGCGGATGACTGGGGCCTTTACTGATCTGACCGAATATAAAAAGGCATTGCGTTTTCCCACTGCCTCATCTTTTTAAAAAAGTGATTAAAGACTAAATAGTTTTATCAACTTCATGCCGAGGCCAAGGTTTCCGCTCACTTTGACCTTCCCCAGCATAAAAGCCCGCATCGGGTCCAGCTCTTGCATCAGGATTTTTATGCCATCCTCTGCATCCGCTTTGATGGAAATGTCTGGCTCCTCAATATTCCCCTCTTTGATGGTGCAGGTCTGGTCCTTGATCTCTAAGACCCAATCCGAGGCCTGACCACCGGAAAACATACATTGAACAGATGCCGAGACACCCTCTGCCATTTCCGGATTGAAATGCTTGGGGATCTCCCGCATAATTTCTGCTATTTCCATCTCAGCCATCAATAACTCCCTCATCGTAGTTATTCAGCTTTGTAATTATAACCCAGGCAATTCCATTCCGCTTCTGGACTTCCAGCGCCGCCTTCCGCCCCTGCAGTCCCATCGAAGCGATCGTTTCAGGTTTTACAAAGTGGCTCCGCATGAGCAGAAGCTTTTCCCCCAGAGCAATCAATTTCACGACGAAATGATGGATATCCGGTTCTTCAATGATGATCCGCCCGCCCGGCGCAACCATCCGCCACATCTCGTCCAGGGTCCTTCGCTGATCGATCACATGGTGAAAAGCGTCCACCATGATCACCAGGTCAAACTGCGCCGATGGGTAGGGCAAACGCTCAGCCGTCGAGACCACCACATCAAGCCCTCTGGCCTGCGCCTCCCGCGCCATGCCAGGCGCAGCATCAGAGACGACGATAGATTTCACCCTGGGCTGAAAAAGGATGGATACCCGGCCCGTTCCCCCACCCACGTCCAAAACCCGGTCTTCCGATCCGGGTCTGGCAATCTCCAGCATTTCGGTGTCAACATGCCGGCCGAAGACACGGTTGTAGATGGGGCCGATGAAGTCAAAATGATCAAATTTGGACATAAGTGGATTAGAAAATGATCATCGCAAACCCCCGGGCGACCAGGCCTGCCAGGGTCGCAATCAGGGTCGTCAATCCGATGATTTGCCACATCATCTTGGTGCCCAGCTCCTTCTTGATCACGATCATGGTTGCCAAACAAGGAACATAGAACACAACAAAAACCGCATAGGTGATCATCTGGACCGGGTTGAGAACCATGGCAAAATCCATCGACCCCAGCGCCTGCCCCAGCATCACCAGCGAGAGTTCCTTGCGCAGCACGCCGAAGATCAACGGTACCCCAACCTGACTGGGGAGTCCCAGAAGCCACGACAAAGGCCGTACGAGGATATTCAAATAGCGCGAGACATCGAAATAATTCAGCACGGAAAGCATCACGCTGCCGACAATCAACAGCGGCCAGGCTTCCACAACGAATTCCCGGATCCGCCACCAGGCTTTACTGGCAACCGCTTTGAGGGTCGGCACCCGGTAGACAGGCATCTCCAGGATCAGCCCCGGCGATTCATCCGGCACCAGCTTGGAAAGCAGTTTGGCCGTCAGGGCGATCACAAAGAGGTCAAAGAGGTAAATCCCCAGTGCCAGGACGGGCCCCAAATAGTAGGCCACCAGGCCAAACACCACGGCCAGCCGGGCTGCGCAGGGCACCATGGTGGAAAGCGCCGCCGAGATGAAGCGTTCGCGTTTATCTTCCAAAATCCGGGTGGACATGATCGCTGGCACATTGCAGCCGAAACCGAGGATGAAAGGCACAATGGATTTCCCATGCAGCCCCAACTTGTGCATCAGGGCATCCATCAGGAAGGCGACCCGGGGCAGATAGCCGACATCTTCCAGAAATCCCAGCCCAACCAGGAAAGGCACCAGATAGGGCAGCACAATGGCAACCCCGCCTGAGATGCCCTGGATCAGGGCCACCGTAACCTGCGGAATAAAACCGCTGTCATCAGTGAACAGGGATAAGAGCCAGACTTCCAGTTGATCGAACAGACCCATCAGAGGGGGTTCGATCAACCCGCCGATCGCGTAGACCAGCTGGAAAAAGCCAAAAAGGATCAGTACCAGGAAGACATAGCCAAAAGCCGGATGCAGCAGGACATCGTCCAGTTTATCTCGGAAAGTGATCCGCCTCGCCCCCTGCTGGATCACCTGTTTGGCAAACTTATCCGCCAGCCCGATCCGTTCGCTGTTGATGACCCACTCCGGGGATTGCCCCCGGTCTACCTTCAGGGATTTCTGATAAGTCGCCAGTTTCTCAGCAACTTCCGGTTTTTGCGAAAGGACATCCGCAAGGATTTCCTGATCGCCTTCCAACAGCTTGATCGCCACCTCCCGGGGGTTGAGATAGCTCCTGACCCCCTCGAGATCGTGGATCAGCGAACTCAGATAGCGCTCGATATCCGTACTGTAAATGGGCTGATGGGGGAGTTTTTTCTCCCGGCCGACATGATAGGCCGTGACAAAAAGCGGCTGGATGCCGCGCCCCTTGGAGGCGATCATCGGGATCACCGGAGCGCCAACCAGCGCTTTCAGCTGTTCGACATCCACCCGGATGCCGAGTCGGTCGGCCTCGTCCATCATATTGAGCGCAATGACCACGGGTACGCCCAGCTCCAGCATCTCAACTGTCATTGAAAGCCCATAGGACAGATGGCTTGCATCCAGCACATTGATCACCACATCGACCGCATTCGAGGTCAGATATTTGATGACCTCCCGCTCGGCCGGGTTTGTGCCCGCCAGGCTGTAGGTGCCGGGCAGATCTACCACACCAAGCACATCCCCCAGGACCCGGACTTTGCTCTCGGTAAAAGTCACCGTGGTGCCGGAGAAGTTGCCGGTTTCCGCTTTATATCCCGCGACCTGATTGAATAAGGTGCTTTTACCGCAATTGGGCTGACCGATAAGGGCTATCCGCATTATTTCACAACCTCGACCTGAATCCTTCCGGCAATCCGCCGCCCAAGCGCCACAGACCGCCCTTCAACATCCAGCATCAGCGGCCCGCCCATCGGCGCATACCGCAGCACCTTGACGACCCGGCCTGGGCTTACACCTAGTTGAACCAGCTTATAAAAAACAGACTTTCCCCCCAGAAAGTCAACAATTCGCACGGATTTGCCTTTAGGCACATCTAATAAATTCATTTAGCCTCATATAATATAGATCACCCTATTCTATCTTTTGCCTCCCAACCCGTCAAGGAAAGATGTCACCCGGCGGCGGTATAAATGGCATCGCATTTTGCAATATAATCAAAGCGACCTTTGAAAGTAAAGGAAGGATCGCAGGATGAAAGCCGTTCAACCCTATGACATTCAGGACCGCACCGTGCTCGAATAAATGCAGGTTGATCTCAACCCCCTGAGCACCCATCCATACCTTGCGGCCCAGTCTGACAAGACATTCCAAACTGCCGTCCACCACGCCGGGATCAAGGTCTTCATCAACTTCTGAACCTCATTTCCTGTTTTCAGGAAAATCACAGTCCGCCCTGATCAAATCATTTTTCACACAGAAAGAGAAATCAAATGCCAGCGTCCCCCCTCCCCCCATTGATGATGACCTCGGAAATGGGCACCTTCCACCGGCAGACCATTGAAGAACTCAAAGCCAACATCGTTGACCGAGTCCTGGTGGACTTTGACTACACCGCCCCAATCCGGAAAGCCCTGCTGGAACTGAAATCCGACCTGACCACCGGCACCCTGCAACCCCTGGCGGAGACGACCAGCGACAAAGCGCTGTGGGATGAAGACACCCAGCCCTGGTGGGGCAAATCCTGGTTAGAGGTCCCCTGGCTGCTGGCAGAGACCTACTTCTACCGTAAGCTGCTTGAGGCCGTGCAGTATTTCCAGCCCGGCCCCTGGATGGGTCGGGACCCCTATCGCCGGATGAAGGCGGGCGAGATCGCCAAAGCGCTCGCGCCTTTCATTGCCGAATATGAGGTGATGGCCGACGCCAATGACCAGGCGGGGTTCGCCAGCGCAATCGCCAAGGCGCTTTGGGGGAACCGGTCGGACCTCAGCAATTTGCAGCATTACGACACGGAAGCCAGCACCCGCGACCACCAGATCATCCGCAACGAGAGTGACGCCGTCTATGAGCTGCTGAAAAGCAAACCGGCCAGGATTGCCTACTTCTTTGACAACGTCGGCCGGGAATTTTATTTTGACCTGGCCTTCATCCAATACCTGATCCGGGGCGGTTTTGCAGAGTCGATCACTTTCTATCTTAAAAACCAGCCCTTCTTCGTCTCGGACGCGATGGTCGCGGACTTTTGGCATATCCTGGACGCGCTCGAAGGCTCAGGGTCGGACAAGGCCGTCCAACTGGCCGCGGAGATCCGGGGCTGGATCAAATCGGGCGTGATTGATATCGAAGCGCCACCCTTCCTCGCCACCAGCCGGGAATTCAACCAGCTGCCGGAGAGTTTGCGGGACCAGCTCAAGGCCTACGATCTGGCAATCCTCAAAGGCGACGCCAACTACCGCCGGGTGATCGGGGACCGGCATTGGGATCCCACCACCCCGTTTGCCGAGGTCACGGATTACTTCCCCACCTCGGTGGTCAGCCTGCGGACTCTCAAGGCTGAATTGATCGTCGGCCTGACGCCGCAGCAACTGGAAGATTTCAGACAAAACGCCGAACCGAATTGGATGATCAACGGCAAGCGCGGCATGATCTCCTTCAGGGGGACGCCGAAAAAATAAATAGCAATAATAAATTGGCTACACGAATCAAGCGGCGGGCCGTCTTTTCCCACCGCTTTTAACTTGCATCAAATCGAGCTTGTCTTTATAATAGAATTAGAATATTTGTTCGATGATTGACTTAAACGAACCCATGTCGATTCCCTATCTGCGCACGCACTCCTCCTATGGCTTCCTCGAAGCGCTCTCATCCCCAGAGTCGCTTGTTGAGGCCGCTCGGGAGGCGGGCGTCCCTTGTTTGGGCCTGACCGATCACCGCACGCTTTCCGGCGCGATCGAATTCTTTGAAGCCTGTCAGCAGGCTGAGATCAAACCCGTTCTCGGCCTGGAGGTGGACCTCCGCTTTCACGGCCATTCCGGGCAGCTGACCCTGCTCGCCAAAGACAGGGAGGGCTGGTCCGGCCTCTGCCGGCTGAGCAGCCTGATGATGGTAGAGCACCGGACTCTGAATTCAGAGGACCTCGCCAGGCACCGCGGGGGTCTGATCGCCATCGCGGGCGGCCCCCGCGGGCTGCTGCGAGAACTGCTGCTCTCCTCCCCGCCGGCGGAAAAGAATCCGCAGCAGTTTCTGGCAGCCCTGCAAAGCACCTTTGGTGAAGACCTCTTCATCGAACTCCAGCGCTATGCCAATGGCCCAATGCAAAGCGAGGCAGCGCTCCGGGAACTGGCCGCGGGCTTCAAAGTTCCCTTGATCGCGACCCAGGATATCCATTACCGCTATCCTACAGAGGAAAAGCTCTTCAGCACCCTGACCGCCATCCGCCACAACACGACGCTTCAAGGCCTTTCCAGCCGGCTCCTCCCGCCCGGCCCGGCTTACTTCCCCGCGCCCGAAGATTTTCGCTACCGTTACCGGGACTGCCCCGAAACAATCAACGCCCTCAACCTGCTGAGCGACAGGATTCAGCTTGAACTGCCCGTCGGTGAGCTGAACTTCCCGACCTTCCCCACGCCCGCCGATCAGACCCAGGCGGACTTCCTGCGGGAAAAGGCTTTTTCCGGGGCAAAACGGATCTATAAAAACCTGACGCCTGAGATCACCTCCCGGCTGGAGTATGAACTCGGCATCATCACCCAGATGGGCTATGAACCGATCTTCCTGATCGTTGAGGATGTCTTGGATCATGCTCGCCAGGTGGGCATCCCAACCTCCTCCCGCGGCTCCGCGGCCTCCTCCCTGGTAGCCCACTGTCTCAACATCACCTCGCCCGACCCCCTGGCGCTCAACCTCTACTTCGAACGCTTCCTCAACCCGGCCCGCAAGAAACCGCCAGACATTGACACCGATATTGCCTCCCACCGGCGGGAAGAGCTGATCCAATACATCTTCGAGACCTACGGCCGGGACAGGGTCGCGATGGTCGGGACGGTCAACCGTTACCGGCCAAAATCCGCGCTGGGCGATGTGGCCAAGGCTTACGGCCTTTCGCCGGAGACCATCCGGCAGCTCTCCCGAAAATTGCCGTCCTCATTCCATTTCCGCCGTTCGGAGGACGAGCAGGACCCCTTTGCGCCGCTGATGCGCGAGGGCGCCAACCCTTTGATTCAGGATGTGGTCGCCGATGCCCGCGCCCTGCTCGACCTGCCCCGCCACCTCTCCGTCCATCCCGGCGGGGTGATCATCGCACCTTTCCCCATCACCGACCTCGTCCCCCTGGTCCACTCGGACACGCTCGGGATCAACCATGCCCAGTATGATCTGGACGGGATCGAGAAGCTGGGGCTGGTCAAGATCGACATGCTGGGAATCCGCGGCCTGACCGTCCTGGGCGAAGTCGCCGACCGGATCCAATCCTGGCGGTTGAGCGAGTTCGGCAACGGCCTCGAAGTGCTCGCCAGCATCCCGCTTGAGGACGAGGCAACCTCGCAAACCGTTGTGGAGGCCAGGACCCTTGGCTGCTTTCAGATCGAAAGCCCCGGGATGCGCGGGACGCTGCGGGAGATCCAGGCCAAAACTGTGGAGGACATCATGGCGGCCCTGGCGCTCTACCGGCCCGGTCCGCTGCGAGGCGGCCTGCGGGACGCCTTTGTCCGCCGTTTCCGCGGCGAAGAGGAAGTCACCCCCATCCATAGCTCGCTGACGGACTTATTGGGAAGCACCTATGGCGTGATTCTCTATCAGGAGCAAGTCCTGCGGATCGCGCACGAGCTTGGCGGTCTATCCATCGCCCAGGCCGATATCCTCCGCCGGGCGATGAGCCATTTTGACCCGGGCGGCGTCATGGATACCCTCCGCCGGAATTTCATTCAGGGCGCGCGTGCCCTCCACAACGTCCCGGAGGAAACCGCCGAGCGGATCTGGGAGATGATGGCCGCCTTTGCGGGGTACGGCTTCCCGAAAGCCCACGCCGCCTCCTATGCCCAGCTGGCCTGGAACTCCGCCTGGTGCAAAACCCACTACCCGGCCGAGTTCATGGCGGCCGTGCTGGGGTTTGACGGCGGATATTATTCGCAGCGGGTTTACCTGATGGAAGCGCGCCGTCTGGGGCTGCCGCTCCACCCGCCCCACATCAACCATTCCAATGGCCATTTCCGGGTGATCTACCCCAAAGGAGAGCCGCACCTGTACATGGGCCTGGGCCAGGTCCGGGACCTCACCCAGCGCACCCTGCGGAACATCATCCAAAACCGGCCCTATCATTCGCTGGAGGATTTCCTGCTCCGGGTGGACCCGCAGCGGAAGGAAGCCCAACACTTATTGATGGTTGGCGCGTTGGATGGCCTCGTCACCATCCCGGAAGGCCTGCAAAGGATCGAACATCAACGCCCGCCTGGGCAGATGCAGCTTTTTGGCGCACCGGAAGCCGCGGCGGATTGGGACGAAGCCCGGCGGCTCCAGGCCCAGCGGGAACTGCTCGGGGTGACCCTCGGGATGAGTCCTCTGGAGCAAATTGCCGACGAAATCCAGTCCTGCGGGGCGATCACCACCCTGGAGGCCGAAGACCACGGCGGTGAAAAAGTCACTCTGGCCGGGATGCGCCAGACCCTGCGGCGCACGCGCAGCCGATCTACGCACCAGATGATGGCTTATCTCACCCTCGAAGATCTGGAAGGCTCCCTGCAGGTCTTGGTTCCGCCCAGGCTCTACCGCACGGTCTATGATGAACTCCGGGAATCAGGCCCTTTCCTGATTAAGGGCCTGATTGAGGACGATCCGGAACGGCACCAGATTCGGATGATTGCGGAAGAGGTGCATCTGATCAGAATTTAAGCTGAAATCGTCTCTAACAGAAATCGTCTCTAACCTTGCTCAGCATTCTCTTAACCACTATACTTAAACCATCTCAAAGAATCCGCTCAGGAGGACCAATGGCCACAAAAAAACAACCTTGGTATATGAACGCCTTTTTCTATCAAGTCCATGTTCGGGCCTACTGCGATTCGAACGCGGATGGGATTGGCGATCTGCTGGGGTTGGTCAGCAAGTTGGATTACATCAAGGCGCTGGGCGTTGACTGCGTCTGGATTATGCCGATCTACCCTTCCCCGCTGAACGATGATGGCTATGACATCGCGGATTACTATGATGTCCATCCCGATTATGGCGTGATTGAAGACTTCCAACACCTGGTGCAGGCCGCCCACGAGCGCGGTCTGAAGGTGATCGCCGACCTGGTGCTGAACCATACCTCAGACCAACACCCCTGGTTCCAAGCCGCCCGGTCGGACCCCAACTCTAAATATCACGATTATTACGTCTGGTCGGACACCAACGACAAATACAGCGATGCCCGGATCATCTTCCTCGATACGGAAGAGTCCAACTGGACCTATGATGAAGAGGCCGGGCAATACTACTGGCACAGGTTCTATTCCTCCCAGCCGGACCTGAACTATGACAACCCGGAGGTCCGGGAGGAAATGCTCAATGTGATGAAATTCTGGCTGGACCTGGGAATCGACGGATTCCGGGCGGACGCCGTCCCCTACCTGATCGAACGGGAGGGGACCAATTGCGAGAACCTGCCGGAAACCCATGAAATCCTCAAGTCCATCCGGGCCTATCTGGACGCCAACTATCAGGACAAGATCCTGCTGGCCGAAGCTAACCAGTGGCCCAAAGACGTCCGGCCCTACTTTGGTGATGGCGACGAATTCCACATGGGCTTCCATTTCCCCGTCATGCCCCGGATCTATATGGCGATCAAGCAAGGCGACGCCACGCCGATCCGCTGGATCATGGCTCAGACGCCGGACATTCCGGAAGGGACCCAATGGTGCACCTTCTTGCGCAACCACGACGAGCTGACCCTTGAAATGGTCACCGAAGAGGAGCGGCAATGGATGTGGGAACAATACGCGCCCGTTCCGCGGATGCGCCAAAACCTGGGGATCCGTCGCCGTTTGGCGCCCCTGCTAGACAACGACCCCCGCAAGATCCTGCTCGCCAATGCCCTGCTCTATTCCCTGCCCGGCGCGCCGATCATCTATTACGGAGATGAGATCGGGATGGGCGATAATATCTGGCTGCCGGACCGCAACGGCGTGCGAACGCCCATGCAATGGAATGCCGGCCTGAACGCCGGTTTTTCCGAGGCCCCGCCCGAGATGCTCTATGAACCCATCATCACGGAGGGCAAATTCAGCTATAAAATCGTCAATGTCGCCGCTGAGGAAAATGATCCGGAATCCCTGCTGACCAAGATGAAGCACCTGATTCGAGTCCGGCATGAAAACCCCATTCTGGCGATGGGAGCGTATGAGTTTTTAGCCCCAGAGGTCAATGCCGTCCTGGCCATCCATCGCTCACTCGACTCGGAAGACCTGGTCTGCATCCTGAACCTCACCGAACAACCCCAAAAGCTGGACCTAGATCTTTCCCGCTGGAATGGCGCAAAAGTGATAGACTTGCTAACTGAAGACCCCTTCCCCGGAATCACAGGCGAACCCTATGCCATCGCACTCAAACCCTGGACCTTCCACTGGTTGAAGTTATCTTCCGAGGCATAACCCGTTATCCTCTTCCGGACCTAGAAAGAACGCAAATCACAGTAAAATGAACGCAACGGATCCCCAAAACGGCTTTCACGAGTGGCTGTCGCAATATATCAAACCTCTTGACCGAAAACGGCGTAAAGAGATCATCGAAAACATTCGCCAAGCGGCCACTCCCGGCTTTGATTATTTCTTTTTTGTGGTATTATCCGGCGCCATCGCCACGCTTGGCCTGATCAACAACTCCCCAGCCGTGATCATCGGTGCAATGGTCGTCGCCCCATTGATGTCCCCCATCCTGGGCGTCGGCCTCGGCTCCATCACAGCGGATGCCCGCCTTGCGAGGGATTCCGTGTCCGCCCTCGTCCGGGGTGCGGTGATTTCCGTTCTGCTGTCCGCCTTGTTGACCTTATCGAACCTTTATCTGCCATTCGTCCCCTCTCTCATGGAAATCCCCAACGAGATCCTGAGCCGGACCCAGCCCACTCCCAACGACCTGATTATCGCGCTTGCGGGCGGCCTGGCTGCGGCCTATGCCCTTTCCCAGCCGCACCTGTCCGCGGCGCTGCCGGGTGTCGCCATCGCCACCGCGCTGATGCCCCCGCTTTCCGTGATCGGGATCGGGCTTGCCCTCGGCCGCTGGGATGTCGCCGGCGGTGCAGCCCTGCTTTTCCTGACCAACGCGGTCACGATTGCCTTTGCAGCAATGCTGGTCTTTTTTCTGGAAGGATTCTCGCCCAGAAGAGTGCAGGATAACGGGAGCGTGCCGCGCACCCTGTGGGTCTCAGCGCTGCTGACCCTGCTCCTGCTCATCCCCCTGACCATCCTCGGCGCTCGGTTCGTCGCCCAGGCGCAGGAAAACCGTTTGATCAACAATATCGTCCAGACGGAGTTGACTGAAATGGACCAGGCGGAATTGGTTGAGCTGCAAATCACCCGGATTGACAAGGAGATCCACCTCGACCTGACCGTCAGCGCCAGCTCCCCGCCCACCTATTCCCAGATCGTGGCCCTGCAAGAGGCATTGGTCGCCCGCGTGGACCAGCCGGTTTCAGTCATCATGAATTACCTGAAATCCGAGCGCCTGGACCCCCTGATCCCACCCACCACCACGCCGACCCCCACAGAAGGCCCAAGCCTGACGCCGACCACCACCCCCACCCCGACGGTGACGCTCACCCCAACCCCGCTCCTGCCCTCCGCCACGCCGACCGCGTCCATCACGCCCACCCCCCAGGCGGTATTTGTGATCCGCTCCTCCGTCCCCGCCTATAACACCCTCTATGATGAACCCGGAGGAGAAATCCTGAAATATCTCTCGGCCAATGAAACCCTCTTCGATCTCAACCAGATCCTCGTCTACGATGGCCTGATCTGGGTCAAGGTGCAGGATGAGGACGGCAACACCGGCTGGTTCCCTAAAATTTACCTATCCTATCCAACTGCAACAGTTACCGAAACACTCACACCCTGATTTCAAAACAAACCTGGAGGTTGACTATGTCTTCTTATGAATGTGTGTCCTGCGGCTATGTCTATAACCCGGAAGAAGGTGACCCCTTTGGGGGGATCGCGCCCGGCACTGCTTTCGAGGATCTACCCGATGATTGGGTCTGCCCGGATTGCGGCCTCGGCAAGGAAGAATTCGTCAAGATCGATTGATGAACGCCTGCCTGACCCTTGAGGGAGAATTTAGAGTAGTATAATAAAGACAAAGCCACAAGTTAAGAAAGGATTATGCCTTATGTCCATTGGTGAATATCTCCAAAATGCAGATTGGAAATCCGAAAAGCACGCTCCGGTCATTGAATGCCCGGATATGGTCGCAGCGGATGAAGAATTCCTTGTATCGCTCGAGATCGGCAAAGAGATCCCTCATCCCAACACCACCGAACATCACATCGAATGGATTGAAGTTTACTTCAAACCCGAGTCCGACAAGTTCCCCCACCTGGTGGGCAAATTCGGCTTCAGCGGTCATGGCGAATCGATTAAAGGCGCCAATGAAGGTCCGCTCCACACCGAACCCAAAGTCCAGGTGGCCCTCAAAGTCAAAGAATCCGGCACACTGATGGCTATGTCCTACTGCAATATCCATGGCCT
Source organism: Anaerolineaceae bacterium (assembly GCA_011620555.1). Taxonomy (GTDB): domain Bacteria; phylum Chloroflexota; class Anaerolineae; order Anaerolineales; family Anaerolineaceae; genus Brevifilum. Next base: position 48,197 of record WOYY01000046.1, read on the forward strand.
CTGGGAATCCAGTAAAGACATCAAAGTCGGCTAAAATCCCGGCCGCACAAGAAGAGTGAGAACAGGTGCCCATATCCGTGGGCGCCTGTTTTTTAGTAATCAGGCAGAACTGTAAACCCATTTAGACCATTTGTCACCAGCCCTGGATTTGACAAAGGGCTTCGATGCAAGGATAATTAGGATTGAATTTTTTAAGATAACAATCCTTAAAGCGGAAAATAAAACAGCAACCATTGATTTGAGGCTATCAGATTGAAAATGACAATCCAAAAAACTGGCAACAATGGCATAATCGTGCGCGCGGTGGGAGTTGTTGTAGATGTAGAATTTCCAACGGGCGACCTGCCAAGTATCCACAATGCCCTCAAAGTCAATTGGAAGGGGAACGCTCCCCTCATTCTTGAAGTTCAGGAACACGTCAATGCCAACACGGTCCGCACGGTCGCCATGGGTGACACCGCAGGCCTACAGCGCGGCCTGACCGTCCTGGATACTGGCCAGCCCATCAAAGTCCCCGTGGGAAGGGAAACCCTGGGACGGATGTTCAACGTCCTGGGAGAACCAATCGACGGGAAAGACCCCTTGCCGGAAAGCCAGAAAAGAAAGCAAATCCATGCCAAATCCCCGGCCCTGCGCGACCAGCGGGTCATAACAACGCCCTTCATCACCGGCGTCAAGGCCATTGACCTCCTGCTGCCTTATCCCCGCGGTGGGAAGATCGGGCTTTTTGGGGGCGCGGGGGTCGGCAAGACCGTCCTGATCATCGAACTCATGCGCAATATCAGCAGGGAATACTCGGGCATCGTGGTCTTTGCCGGGGTCGGCGAGCGCAGCCGGGAAGGCAACGACCTTTATCTGGAGCTGGCCCGCCGGGACGTGATGGATTCCACCGTGCTGGTCTTCGGACAGATGAACGAGCCGCCCGGCGCTCGTCTGCGGACTCCGCTGACCGCGCTGACCATGGCGGAATATTTCCGGGACGAGGAGCATCGCCCCGTTATGGTCTTCATTGACAACATCTTCCGCTATATCCAGGCCGGCTCAGAAGTCTCCGCCCTGCTGGGGCGGCTGCCGAGTGAGGTTGGTTATCAGCCCACCCTCGAAACCGAGATGGGCGCTTTACAGGAACGGATCACCACGACCAGCATGGGCAGTGTCACCTCCGTGCAGGCGGTCTATGTGCCGGCTGATGACATGACCGATCCGGCTGTCGCCGCCACCTTTGCCCATCTGGATGCGGCAACGGTGCTCACCCGCCGCCTGGTGGACCTGGGCCTCTACCCTGCGATTGATCCCCTGCTCTCCTCCTCCACCCTCCTGGCCCCCCAGATCGTTGGACAGGAACACTACGATATCGCCATGCAGGTCAAAGCCACCCTGGCCCGCTATGAAGAGCTGCAGGATGTCATCGCCATTTTGGGCATGGATGAGCTCAGCGAAAAGGATCAGCAGACCGTGATCCGAGCCAGAAGGATCCAGCGTTTCCTCTCCCAACCGATGTATGCGGCCGAAGAATATACCGGGAACCCCGGCAAGTTCATCCCCCTGGCTGAAACCCTGCGAGGCTTCCGTGAGATCCTCCAAGGCCGGCATGATGATCTGCCCGAACAGGCTTTTTACATGGTTGGCACCATAGATGACGCCCTCGCCAAGGCCCTAAAATTGTCAGAAAAGGGAACTGCCGATGCCAACGGATGAGCTTACGCTGAGGGTTTTGACCCCGGATGGACAAGTGCTGGAAGCTGAGCACCTCAAAGAGGTCGTGGTTCCCCTGGCAGATGGCGGCGCGATTGGCATCCGCCCCCAACATGCGCCCCTGATCGCGGAAACGATCACAGGCACGGTCAGGATCGTCCGCGAGAATGACACAGGCGAAGCCCGGCTCATCGGCGGCCTGCTCTCGATCAGAGACAACATCGTCACGATCCTCACGGCGGGGGATGACGAGGAACAGGACCCCCCTGAAAGCACATCGGCCGACCCTTACGAAGCGCTGGCCCAGTCCCTTGAAAACGACGACGAGTCATCGAAAGGGATCAAATGAGCAAAGACCCGAAATCGGATAGAGAGAAGTCTGCGCTCCTTCGTGATTTCACCAAGACATCCCTCGGCTGGGAGCTGGCCATCCCGATCTTCGGAGGGGCTTTGTTGGGTCATTTTTTGGATAAGGCAAGCGGTTCCACATTCACCTTTATGCTGATCCTGACCCTTGTCGGGATTGCCGTTGGATATTACAACCTGATGCGTCACATCGAACTGGAAGTCTTGATGTTAAAGATCAAAAAGAAACGTCAAGAGGAGCAACCGGACCAATGAGCGCGTGGGAATGGCCGCTTTGGATCTTGTTGGGGGGCGGGATTGCTCTGCTCTTTCTAAACACCCAGAAATGGTCCGTCCAACAGATCGCGCCGGGAAAGCCCTTTATCAGTCAAGTGATTATATTGGGCGGCAGCCTAATCCGCTGGTTGCTGATCGCACTGATCCTCGTGCTTGCGCTCAAGCGATCTGCTGTGGCTGCACTGGTTTTCTTTGCGGCATTCATGATCGCCCGGATCGTTATCCTGTTTGTCTGGGAAAGACAATGGCGGTTAACTGGCATTCAAACCAATAGTCAGAAGGATTAGTTTATATGGAGGCAATAGCCCCCCAGGTCATTTTCTATCTTTTTGGGTTACCCATCACGGACACGGTCGTGTCCACCTGGGTTATGATGGTCGTTCTCATCATTGCCGCCCTTATCATCAGAAAATATGCCCCGCATATCGGTGAATTCATCATTGAGATGATTAACAGCATTGTCGCATCCGTGATGCCCGAGGATGCCCGGGTGATCAAATATCTTCCCTTCCTCGGCACATTGGCGCTGTTTCTCGTGCTCGGAAATATCTTCAGTATCTTTCCGCTGATGGTCTCGCCGACAGCCAACATCAACACCACTTTCGCTCTCGCCATGCTGGTCTTTTTTGCCGTTCATTACTATGGCGTCCGAGAAAAAGGAGTGTGGCGATATATCAAGGACACTGCCACACCGATTTTCGTTTTCCCCCTCGAAATCATCAGCCAGCTTTCCCGCACCCTCTCGCTGACCATCCGTTTATTTGGCAACATCCTCAGCACGGACCTGGTCGTGGCGATCATCTTCTCGCTGATCCCCTTCATCGTTCCGCTACCGCTGATGGTCCTGGGGATGCTGACGGGCGTCCTCCAGGCCTATATTTTTACCGTTTTAGCCTCACTCTATATCGCATCCGCAATCGAAATTTCAGATGTCGAAAAAGAACGTCGTCAAATGAAACAGGAATTGAAGGAATCTTAGCACTCTTTTAGAAAGGATTTACGCCTATGTGGCAATTAGACTCTGGAACCATCGTAACCCTCATCACCATCATGTTTTCTGTTGGAGGCATCGTTTTAGGCTCCATCGTCCCAGCATTAATGGAGGGCAAAGCCGTCCAAAAAGCCCTGGAAGGGATGACCCGCCAGCCTGATGCGGCCAATGACCTGCGGACCACCCTGCTGATCTCCATGGCGTTGTTGGAATCGACCGCGATCTATTCATTGCTTGTTGTACTGATCTTGATCTTCGGGAATCCCCTAATCAGCCAATTCTTTGGATGAGTATCTCTAAGGAGATAGCCCATGATAAATATTGAAATTGTAACGATCCTCGCCCAGGTCATCAACTTCCTGATTCTGGCGGTCGCACTCTATTTCATCCTCTTCAAACCGATCGTCAAACAGATGAACGACCGGGCTGCGGAGCGGGAGGCCTTGTTGGAAGAAGCGAGGCTTGAGGAAGCAGAGGCCGCGGTGAAGGTCGAAGAGATCAACCAACGGCTGGCTGCCATTGATACAGAAATTGAGGCCCGGCTTCAGGAAGCCTACCAGAAGGCCCAGGAGCAAAGCGAATCCTTACTGGAGGCCACTCATCTGGAAGCCGAACAAATCCTCAGAGAAGCCGAGCGAGAGGCCCAGAAAAGGCAGCAGCAGGAGGTCGCCCAATTGCAGGAAGAGTTGGTCGACTCGATCCTGGATATCTCCGGCCAGGTCCTCGCCAAAGCCGCGCCGGAAGTCATCCACGACAATTTTATTGACGAGCTGACCCATGAGATCTGGGAGCTTGGCAAAACCGATATGCGCCAGGTGCATGCGATCCGCGAATCACTCACGGGCCGCACGCCGACGGTCTTCGTCACCTCCGCCAAGGAATTGACCCCCGACCAGCAGCGCAACCTCATCCGCACTTTCAGCGCGCTCGCCGACAGCAACGTGAACATGGAGATCAAGATTGACCCCAAATTGATCACCGGCATTCGCGTCCGGATGGGTGATCTCGTGGTTGAAAACACCTTGGCCATGGAACTGACCGAACTCAAATCAGACGTCGCAGCAGCCCTGGAGGAAAACCTTGATGGAAAGCCGTAATCCCCGCTCCTCCGGGGAGATGAACAAAATCCTTGATGCTTTTTCAGAGGAACTTGAAAGTCGCGCCAAGCTCGCGCCCTCCACGGATTCATTCATCCAATCCGTTCGGGAAAAGGTCGCCAGGGAAGACTCTCCTCTCGCCAAGAAAAAGATCAGGAAACTGATCTCAACCCTTGAAGAGCAGTCCACCGATCTGCCCAACCGGGTCCGTTTCCGTGATGTGGGCACCGTCCAGCACATCGGCAACGGGATCGCCACGGTCTCCGGCCTGCCGAATGTCAGCATTGACGAGATCGTCACCTTCCCCACCGGCGTGGAAGGCATGGCGCTGAACCTGGAACAAAAGCATGTGGACCTGATCATGCTCGGCACCGAAAAAGGCATCCGGGGCGGCGATCTGGTCCAGGCCACCGGCAAAAGGCTGAGCATCCCTGTCGGCGGTGCATTCCTCGGTCGGATCGTGGACCCACTGGGCACCCCCCTGGACAACGACACGCCGATCGAGATCAGCGAATACCGCTATCTCTCCCGAACAGCCCCCGGCGTGATCCACCGGTCCCCGGTGAACGAATCGCTCTTGACCGGCACCAAACTCATTGACGCGCTTTTCCCGATTGGCCGAGGCCAGCGGGAACTGATCCTTGGTGACCGCCAGACCGGCAAAACAACTCTGGCAATTGACGCCATTCTCAGTCAAAAGCAAAGCGATGTCCGCTGCATCTATGTGGCGATTGGTCAGAAGAAATCTTCCACCCTCTCCGTCATCAACACGCTTCGCAAGCATGAGATGTTAAGCCGGACGGCTATTATTATCAGCAGTTCGGATGACCAACCCGCGCTGAGATACCTGGCGCCCTATGCCGGGATGACCCTGGCGGAATATTTCCTCGACCTTGGGCTGGATGTCCTGGTCGTCTTTGACGACCTCACGAAACATGCCGATGCCTACCGCGAGCTGAGCCTGCTGCTCAGGCGCCCGCCGGGGCGGGAAGCCTACCCCGGAGACATCTTTTATCTGCATTCCCGCCTGTTGGAACGCGCCTGCAAACTCAATGCCGAAGAAGGGGGCGGATCGATCACTGCCCTGCCGATCGCAGCCACCCAAAACGGCAATATCTCCGGCTATATTCCCACCAACCTGATTTCGATCACGGACGGGCAGATCGTGCTGGATACCAACCTCTTTAACCAGGGGCAAAAGCCGGCAATTGATATCGGCCAGTCTGTCTCCCGGGTGGGCGGCGCGGCGCAGAAACCAGCCATCCGCGAACTTGTCGGAGACCTGAAACTGGAATTGTCCCAATACCAGGAAGTCGAACACTTCACCCGCTTCGGCACTGAAGTGGATGAGGCAACCCGCAAACAGATCCAAAAAGGTCAGCGTATTTTAGCGGTCCTCAAGCAAAAGCCCCACGAGCCGGCTTCTTTCGTCAGCACCGTGGTCATCCTCTATGCCCTCAATCACGGGTTTATCGACCGGATTCCGATCCGGCAAATCCAGAAATTCAAGACCAGGCTCGTTGCCCATTTTTACGAGCATGAAGCCCAGCTGGTCAGCGAGATCGAAAAAGAGGGCGCATTGAGCGAGAATATTGAACAGAAATTAACCCAGGTTCTCACTGAATTCAGTAAAACCTGGTTGGAAGAGAAGGGTGCGAGCTTATGAAGATGGTCATGGTCGTTGTCCCATCCAATAACGCGGAGCCAGTTCTGGACGCATTGATCAACGCCGGGCACACCGCCACCTATGCTGAAACCCAAGGCGGCATGCTCCGCCAGAGCCAAAAGTCTTTGTTCATCGCAGTCAAAGAGACTCAGTTGGAAGAAGTCCTGACCCTCATCAAGGAACACTGCCGGACCAGGGTGGAAATGAGTCCTCAGACCGCTGAGGACGCGCTCGCCCTAGACAGCACCGCGGTGACGGCTGACCTGGGCGGCGCCGTTGCCTTTGTCTGGGATATCGGCCGGATCGAGACCTTCTAGGAAAAAATGAGTCAGTCTTACGAGCGCATTGTCGCCAGGTTGAATAATTTGCAGGCCATTGAGCCTCTTTTAGGCGCGTTGCGCACGATCTCGATGGGCACTTGGCAAATGGCTCAAAATAAGCTCAGCCGCCTGGCCGATTATCAGGAAAATTATCATCGGGTTCTGGCCCAAATCGCACCGCTCTTGAATGAATCCGATCAAACGCGACTCCGCCCGGTTGAAAACCCGGAGGATGGCAAAATCGCCAATATCGCCCTGCTGATCGGCACCGAGCGCGGGCTTTGCGGCAGATTCAACGAAAACCTGGTGGAAAGCGCTCTGCAATGGATGAAAAGCCAGCCTGACGAAGACTTTAAAATTTGGGCTATGGGTTCCCGGATCATCAAAAGCCTTGGCAAACAGGGGATCGAACCAGTCTGGTCCGAACCGCTGAATGCCAACAGCCTGGGGTCCTACCGCCAGGCCTATCTGATAACCCAGCAATGGGCGCAGAAAGTTGAGAACGCCGAAATCAGCCGCTTGACAGTCCTCCATCAGAAGGCAAAAGGGGAAGGCAAAGTGCAATTCACAGCTGTGAACTTGTTCCCCTTTGACCTGAAACTGGACAAAACAAAGCCTCAGGCCGAAGACCTCCCCTGGCCCCCGCCGATCATTGAAACTGATCCGGAGGGCATCTACCAGCAGATCAGAGGGCACTTCATTGCATCCACCTTCTACCAGGCGCTGCTCGAATCGGCGATTGCGGAGCATTCCTCAAGATTCATCCTGCTGGAAGAGGCAAAAAAGAATACGGATGACATCATCACCGACCTGAATCGGGATTTAAATATTGAACGAAAACGAAAAATTACTCGCGACATGCAAGAACTTGCGATTGGGGCTGGATTAATAGATAATAAATAGACTTGCAAAAAGCGACTTGGCCTAATTTTAAGGAGTATGAACCTTGAGTGGAAAGAAGAAATTCACCATTGGCATCGAATTTGGCAACGAAACGGTTACTGCGCTTCTGGTGAATGTCAGTAATGGGAATTGCATCAACGCGGCCACCTATCATTACACCCACGGAATCATTACTGAAAAGCTACCCGAAACGGATGTGAAATTAGACCCCGGTTGGGCTTTACATCACCCCCGGGATTACATCACCGCCCTCAAGCGGACGGTTCCCCAACTTCTAAAGGGCAATCCAGTCGATGCAGACCAAATCATCGGGATCGGCATCAGTTTTGCGGATTCAACCCTGATCCCCACCACTTCCGACGGCACGCCCCTGGCGCTGCTAGAAGACTACAAAGACAATCCCAACGCCTGGCCGAAGGCCGGCCGGCACACCGCGGCCAAGGACAAAGCCAACCAGATCACCCAGCTGGCAGCCGAACGGTTTGAGACATTCCTCGACCGGTATGGCGGCCAAATCAATGCGGAATGGTTTTTTCCAAAAGTCTGGGAGACCTACGAGGAATCCTCCTCAATTTATCACGCCGCTGACCGGCTGATTGAGGGCTGTGACTGGGTCACCTGGCAGCTGACCGGGGTTGAATCCAGGAGCATTGCAGCCGCGGGATATAAAGCGCTCTGGTCGAAAACCGAAGGCTTTCCCCTCGAAACTTTTTTTGGCTCAATGGCTCCGGACCTGGCGAATGTCATTGACGACAAAATGCTGAGGGAGATCGCGCCCCTCGGGCAGCAGGTGGGCGAACTCACTGAGGAAGCCGCCCGCTGGATGAAGCTCCCGCCCGGCATCCCTGTGACCACCGGCACCTTGAACAACCAGGCAGCCGTCCCCGCCACTGGCGTGGTGGAGCCAGGCAATATGGCTATCCTCCTCGGAACCCGCTTTGTTCATCTGATTCTCTCGGATAAGGAACACCGAATTCCAGGCATGGTCGGCATGGTGGAGGATGGGATCGTTCCCGGCCACATTGGCTACGAAGCCGGTCAAGCCAGCGGAGGCAATCATTTTGCCTGGTTCATCCAAAATGCAGTCCCCGAGCAATACGCCAGAGAAGCCCGAAGGAAAAAACAGAGCATCTTTAATTGGATGGAAAGAAAAGCTGCCGCCCTGGAACCGGCCGAATCCGGTCTGATTGCGCTGGACTGGTGGAATGGCAACCGCAGCATCCTGGTGGATGAAGACCTTTCCGGGCTGATCCTGGGCTACGACCTCCAGACCAAACCAGAAGAGATCTACCGGGCCATTCTGGAAGCGACCGCCTATGGCACCCGTAAGATCATCGAGACCTTCATCGCCAGCGGCGTCCCGATCAATGAGATCATCCTCACCGGCGGGGCGCCCATGCAAAACCAATTGCTGTTGAACATCCTCGCCAACGTGACCGGCATGGAGATCAAGGTCGCCAATTGCCCCCATTCATCCTCAATGGGCGCGGCTATGTATGCCGCAGTTGCCGCGGGAGAAGCCCGGGGCGGGTATGCCTCGATCGAAGAAGCCAGCCGAAATATGGCCCACCTGATGCCAAAGACCTTCCTGCCAAACAACAACGACAAGAAGGTTTATAACCGCTTGTATTCGGAATATACCCTGCTCCACGACTATTTCGGTTACGGCTATAATGACGCCATGAAACGGCTGAAAAACCTGCGAGCCGGCATATTGGAAAAGAAACAGCGCTGAGCAGGAAAAGACAAGGGCAGCCACCGTTCCCACAAAAGGACGGTGGCTTTTTTATTGACTGATTTATTTGATTATTTGGTGGCCGATTCACCCTCGACGTTTCAGTGGTGGTATAATGGAGCCACTAAATTTTTCAGATAGGAGGAACATTTATTATGGCAAGTGTAACGTACGATCACGTATGGAAAAAGTTCGGCGATGTCATCGCGCTGAACGACCTGAGCATCCAAGTCGCAGACAAGGAATTCCTTGTCTTGGTCGGTCCATCAGGTTGCGGCAAGACCACGGCATTGCGATGCCTCGCAGGGCTTGAAGAGGTGACGGAAGGTGATGTGCTGATTGGTGACCAGGTCGTCAATGACGTGGCCCCCAAAGACCGCGATATCGCAATGGTCTTCCAGTCCTACGCCCTCTATCCTCATATGTCCGTCTTTGACAACATGGCTTTTGGCCTCAAGCTTCGCAAAGTCCCCAAGGACGAGATTAAAACCAAGGTTGAAGAAGCCGCCAAGATCCTCGGCATTGAACAACTTTTGGACCGGAAACCCCGCGAGCTTTCCGGCGGTCAGCGCCAGCGTGTGGCAGTCGGCCGGGCCATCGTCCGTGAGCCAAAAGTGTTCCTCTTTGATGAGCCGCTCTCCAACCTGGATGCCAAACTGCGGGTTCAAACCCGCGCCCAGATCAGCAAGCTGCACAAGCGGCTCCAAACCACCTTTATTTACGTGACTCATGACCAGACCGAGGCCATGACCATGGCCACCCGGATCGCGGTCCTCAATAAGGGCGTGTTGCAGCAGTTGGATACCCCCCAACAGCTCTATGACTTGCCCGCCAACCTGTTCGTTGCCGGTTTCATTGGCTCGCCTGCCATGAACTTCTTTGATGGCAAATTGGTCAAAGAAGGCGACGATATGTTCGTTGACCTGACTAGCTTCAAAGTGCGGGTCCCAAAGGAACGCCAGGATGTGTATGAATATCTGGCCGGGCAGGAAGTGATCTTCGGCATCCGCCCAGAAGATATCCACAACCCCGAATTTGCCCCACCCTCCATCATTGCAGAATCTGTGGAGTGCAAAGTGGATGTGACCGAGTTGATGGGCAACGAAATCTTCCTCTACCTGATGCATGGCGAACACAATTTCGTCGCTCGGGTGGACCCCCGTACCCGGGTCACCATGGGTGAGGACATCAAAGTGGTCTTCAATATGGCGAACTTCCACATCTTCGACCCCAAGGCCAATCCGGACAACCCGGTTGCCGTTCGCTAAACCCTAGCCAGAAAACCGAAAGCGGCCCCTCAACGGGACCGCTTTTTTTATTCAATTTGGGTTAAGCTTTTTCCCCTTCGGCTTTGTCAATAGGATCAACAGGCCCCCAAAGATCAGACTGAATAGCCCAACTGCGATGAAAGCATCCTGCCAAAAGCGTATCGGGAAAAGCCGGATCAGGGTATCGGATGTGTAAAACATCCAGGTGCCGTCCTGGAAGAAAAGCGTGTGAAACCAGGTGAATAATTGATCGAAGGCCAACGCGACAAATAATAGAATGGCGCCAATCAGCCCCAGGGTGCCCCAGCCCCCGCGCCTAAAAGCCAAAAGCAGCTCAGCGCGCCAGCCCTGCTTCACAGCCAGAATGATCACGCCCAAAAGAGCCAGGACCGAGATGGCCAGCGCAATCCGCATCCCCGTGACAACCGTCTTGACATCCTCCATATGGCTCAATTCGTTCTCGTTATAGATCGGATTGCCATCTTCAAAGGTCAGATCCCCGAGGTAATCAATGCCATCATTATTGACCAGGTAGATGATCGAGGGCGCCGACCATGTCAGCCGGTCCTCCAGTGTGAAGCCATAAGGGTCATCCGGGAAACCCGGCATTCGGTATTCGACCTGGGCAAAGACCGGGGTGATCAACAAGCGGACGGAGAGCATCAACACCACCAGGGGGGTGAGGATCGTGACGAACCAACCGAGAGTTTTTCTCATTGTTACCTTCTCTTTCATTGCAAATTTTCTATTCCGCCGCCCAGGATGAAATCCACCACAATTCTATTGGTCACCCATTCAATCGGCGTTCTGTCATCAGTATAAACCCTGGTCATCTCTGGCTCAGGCTGCATGTTCATCAAAGTGGTCGTCATCGCGTTTAATAACAGCGGGTCCACAGCAGGGTCTTCAGCAATCAGAGCATAATTCTCCCAGAGATTATCCCAGCTGCCCGGCTGACGGGTGGCAAACAGGATCGTATTGAACGAATTGGGCAAATCCATCGCAAACACCGTCGGAAAGACCTGCCGGATAGTCGTGGCCAGGTCATTCACCAGAGCGCGGTCCACCGGGCTGCGGCCGACGTTGATCACCAGCACCCCCTGATCCGTCAAATGGGCGTAGGCTGTCTCAAAGAACTCCAACGTGGTCATCTGCCAGGGGATATAGGGCGGCCGGTAGGCATCCACGCTGATGATGTCATAAGCCGCCTCAGAGTGGGTCAGTCCCCAGCGCCCGTCTTCAACAATGACGTTCAAATTCGGCTCACCCATTTCAAAGAATTCCTGCCCAACTTCCACAATTTTCGGGTCAATCTCAAACCCATCAATCGCCAGGTCGCTGCCAAAGACGGCCGTCGCCTGGCGGGCCGTCGTGCCGGCAGCCAGGCCAACCACCGCTATGCTCTTCACAGAATCGACGCTGTGGGGAGAGGCATTGAAAAACGGCGCAACCAGCACCTGAGACCAGGGGCCGTTATAGAAAAGTTCGGTAGGATGGTAGACGGAGTGAAAGCCCTGGCCTTCATTCAAGCGCAAATAGCGATAGGGGCCATATTCCAATACCTGAATATAATTGTAGGCCGATTCGGTCTCATAGATCATGTTTTCCGAGGCTTTATCCGTGCCCCGCGCACCAAAAATCCAGAGCAGCAAGAGGACCAAAGGCATCCAGGCCTGGCGCAGCCAGGATTTGAAATCCACGGCCACCAGAAAGCCGATTGTTGCAACGAGCATCAACACGCTGCTGAAGAATAAAAAGGTTCGAAAAGTTCCAATCCAGGGGATCAGCACCAGCACAGGCAGGAAGGTCCCGACGAACGAACCAAGGGTCGAGATCGCGGAGAGCCGCCCCGACTCCTTCCCCGCATTTTCAGTATCCCGCAAGGCGAGCTTCAGGGCAAAGGGCGAAGCCATCCCGATCAGGGTCACCGGCACGATGAACAAAATCAGCACCGTGATGAAGGCCCCGACCAGCAGAGGGATTTGGAAAGTGTCAAAAGCGTTGGCCGCCGCCCGCAACAAGGGTCGGGCGACCATCGGCACCAAGCCCACCGTCAGGCTGGCCCACATCAGCAGGCGATAAAAAACTTTTGGCTCCGGGTGCGTGTCAGCCAGCTTCCCGCCCAGCCAATACCCCAAGGTCAGGTAGATCAGGATCAGGCCGATGATACAGGCCCAAACCAGGTTGCTGGTGCCGTAAACGTTCCCCAAAAGGCGGGATGCTGAAAGCTCCACCGCCAGCGATGTCATGCCTGAAAAGAAGACTGTGATGTAAAGATATTTCTTATTCAAAAGGATCCTCCGCTGGATCGAAAAACCATAAGCCTCATTATAACGGATTGAAACAGGAAGATAAACCTCCCTAAAGTAAGGTTTTATTTTGAGGCATTACGCCTCCTCTGTCAGACCACGGGCCGCCCCAGAGCCATCCCAGGAACGCACAGCGAAGCCTCCCTGCGATTCTACCCAGTTGGAGGCATAAAT
>WOYY01000018.1 GCA_011620555.1 Anaerolineaceae bacterium
CCCAATCCATGATACACTTTCCATCGCATGAATAGTAAAGCCTTGCTCACCCTCGAATACCCGAAGATCATTGACCGGCTGGTGGAGTATGCGGACTTTTCCGCCTCGGCCGACCTGGCGCGCAAGCTGACCCCCACGGCCGACCTGGAAGAGGCCCGGCTGCGGCAGGCGGCGACCCGTGAGGCCCGCCACATCCTCAGCCTGGATTCGGATGTTTCCTTCCAGATGGCGCAGGATATCCGCCCGCTGGTCGGGCTGGCCCGCCGCGAGGGGGTCCTGGAACCCGCTGAACTGCTGGCGATCCGCAGCACCCTGATCGTGGCCCGCTCGGTCCGGCGGACGCTGGAAAACGTGGCCGCGGACGCGCCGCACCTGGCCAGCCTGGTGGACGGATTGCCGGTGGGGCTGGGACTGGTGGACCTGATCGGCAAGACGATCTCCGACCGCGGCGAGGTGCAGGATTCAGCCTCGGAGAAACTCGGCGAGATCCGCCGGGAAATGAAAGTCACCTTTGAGCGGATGATGGCCCGGATGCAAAAATTCATCTCCGACCCCAACACCGCCAGGATGCTGCAGGAGCCGATCATCACCCAGCGCAACGGCCGCAATGTGCTGCCGCTGCGGGCGGAATTCAAGGGGCGGATCAAGGCCATCATCCATGACCAGTCCGCCTCCGGTGCGACACTCTTCATTGAGCCGCTGGCCGTGGTGGAGTGGAACAACCGCTACCGCGAGCTGGAACTGGCCGAGCGCGACGAGGTCCGCCGCATCCTGGCCGAGCTGAGCCATGCTGTGGCGATGCATGCCGATACGCTCACCATGATGGTGACGGTGCTGGCCCTGCTGGACCTGGCCTTCATGCGCGCCCGCTATGCGGAAGACCTCGATGCCAGCGAGCCGCAGCTGCGCGCCTTCCCGGCAGCGCCCCAGGGTAAGCACCCCGGCAGCACGATCCGGCTCTACAAGGCGCGGCACCCCCTGCTGGACCCCAAAAAGGTCGTCCCGATTGATGTGGACCTGGATCAGGATACCTATGCCCTGGTGATCACCGGGCCGAACACCGGCGGCAAGACTGTGACCCTCAAGACGATCGGCCTGCTGGTGCTGATGGCTCAGTCCGGCCTGCAGATCCCAGCCCAGTCCGGCTCGGAGCTGACTGTCTTTGAGGATGTCTTTGCCGACATCGGCGATGAACAGTCCATCGAGCAGTCACTTTCGACCTTCTCAGGCCATGTGACCAATATTGTGGAGATCCTCAAGACCGCCAACAGCCATTCCCTGGTGTTACTGGATGAGCTCGGTGCGGGGACGGACCCACAGGAGGGTTCAGCCCTGGCGCGGGCGGTGATGACTCACCTGCTGGACCGCAGCATCACCAGCATGATCGCCACCCACTACCCGGAACTGAAAGCCTATGCCCATACCACCGCAGGCGTGTTGAACGCCAGCGTAGAATTTAACCTGAAGACCCTGCGCCCAACCTATCATTTGGTGATCGGCCTGCCGGGGCGCTCCAATGCGCTGGCGATTGCCGAGCGATTGGGGCTGCCGTCTGAGATCATCGATTCAGCCAAAGCGGAGATCGATCCGGCCGACCTGCGGGCGGAGGACCTGCTGGATGAGATCCATCGCCAGCGGGACCTGGCGCGCCAATCCCGCGAGGCGGCTGATAAAGCCCGGCAGGAGGCGGAAGCCATCCGCAATGACCTGGCGAACCGGCTGGACCAGATCGAGGATGAGCGTTACGAGGTGCTGGAAGAAGCGCGCGAGCGCGCCGAGAAGGACCTGGCCGGACTGCGGGAGGAACTGGAAAATCTGCGCCGCCAACTGGCCCGGGCGCACCAGCCGCTGGAAGCCGTGGACGAGATGGAAGAGGTTTTTGAGACGCTCGAAGAGGAAGTGGCTGAGCCGGTCGAGCGCAAGACGCCCGCCAAGCCCGTCCGCAAACCCAAGGGGCCGCTGCGCCTGGGCGAGAAAGTGCATCTGCGTTCGATTGACCAGGATGGGGTCGTGACGGTGATCGGTGAGGATGAGGTGGAAGTGCAGATCGGCATGTTGCGCATCCGGGCGCGTCTGGCGGACGTGGCGCGCAAGGGCGAACCTGAGCCAGAAATCGGACCCGAACCCGCCAAACCGAGAGCCGGCAGAGTGATTCTGCCGAACGCGCAGGACTCCCCCGGCGTGGAACTGGATATCCGCGGCCAGCGCGTGGATGAGGGGCTGGAGGCGCTCGACCGTTATCTGGAGCGGGCCTATCTGGTGGGGCTGCCCTATGTGCGTATCATTCACGGCAAGGGCACCGGCCGGCTGCGTGATTCCGTGCGGGATGCCCTGCGGGCCAGCCCGCATGTCAGCAGCTTTGAGTCCGGCGGGCAGACGGAAGGCGGCGAAGGCGTCACCGTGGCGCGCCTCAAGACGAGTTAAAGGACAAAGTCCTCACATTTTTCGTGAGGACTTTTTGGTGCCGAAGGAGGGAATCGAACCCTCATACCCGTAGGTACACGATTTTGAGTCGTGCGCGTCTGCCAGTTCCGCCACTTCGGCAAGTGGACTTTATTTTAACCGTACACCTGGGGGAGGTCAAGGTGGAACATGTGCAAAAGAATCAGGGTACTCGTATTTGGAGATTTTAAAATGTAATACCCTGTGGCGAAATAGTTACGATAAATTTGCAAAGAGGGTGTTTAGACCTTCGGCCAGCGTCGGATGGGCAAATATCCCATCGCGCAGCTTCTTGTAGGAAACCTCCC
>WOYY01000074.1 GCA_011620555.1 Anaerolineaceae bacterium
TGATGTTCTTCGCCCGCTGGGAGCTGGGCGCGCCCTGGAACAGCAGCGGCATTGAAGGCAGCGCCCGCTGGCTGCGTAAGGTATGGTACACCTTCCTCGAACCGGCGGACAACGCCGGAACGGCGGATAAGGAAACTCTCAAGGTCCTGCGCCGCAAGGTCCACCAGACGCTGGCCGCGGTCACCCGGGATTTTGAAACCTTCAACTTCAACACGATCGTCTCCGGCCTGATGGAGCTGATGAACGAGTTGAGCACCGCCAAGGCCAACGGCGCTTTTGGCACCGACGCCTGGGAGGAAGCCGAGAGCATCTACCTGCGCATGATGGCCCCCGTCAGCCCCCACATCGCCGAAGAGATCTGGGAAAAGACCGGCCATGACTATTCGATCCATACCCAGCTCTGGCCCGAGGTGGACGAAGCCGCAACCAAAGAAGAAGAGATCACCCTGATCGTCCAGGTGAACGGCAAACTGCGGGACCGCCTGGTGCTGCCTGCGGCCGTCAACGAAGAAGACGCCAAAGCCGCCGCGCTGGCCAGTGAGAACGTGATCGCTTTCCTGGAGGGCAGGCAGCCCCGCAAGGTGATCTACGTCCCCGGCCGGCTGGTGAATATCGTCGTGTAGATCCATTAACGCACAAGCTGAAGCAGAGACGTTAGCGCTAACGTCTCTGCTTTTTTGATTCCGCCGCGCAGATCCTCCCGGGCGGGATTTTGAACTTTCCGTTTTGCCCGCAGCCAAGTCCATGTATAATTAAAGGATCGGGTCAAAGATCGGAAAATAAGGAGGCAAAGGTGGGCCAAAAAGGTTCCGGCAAGATTGTCACCCTGTTGGCATGTTTGTTCCTGGTCGCTTCGCAAATCGGATGTTCCAGCCAGAAGGCATCTTTCCAAGAGGGCGAACATCTTGAAAATGAGGTCTATGGGAAGACGTTTGGCACCTACACCCTGAATAACGCTCAATTTCAATTGGCAATCGAGGACCAACTTTTTGAAGAAGAGTCTGGGCTGGCGCTCTATGAGCAGGTCCTCGCGGATCACAATGCGCTTGCAGCCCTCCTGGAATCCGGCCAACCTCTGGCTATCTACATCGTTGCAGAAACGCCCAAGGACAGGGTTCTGCTTGCAGGCAGCGCCCTCTACTGCACCCCGGATGACATCCTCAAAGGGAATTACCACAAGGCCCTTGTGCGCGCCTACACCGGCTTCGACCAGCCCTGGAAGCTCGCCGGCGTTTACGGCCTGGCCTTTGACGACCCGGTCGATCTGAACGCGCTGGTTGATTACTACAGCGACAGCGCAAACCACGCCACGCTCTCACTCTTCGCCGCCTACTTCTTCGACGAATTCACCGACCGCAGCACCTTGGCGATCGCCGAGGACACGGCCACCGCCTTCACCCAATTTTTGCTCGCGGAGCACGGCGCTGAAGTCTTTTCCCAGCCCATCGGTCAGGGCGACTACCGTCAGGACTGGCTGGATTCGATTGGTGTGCCAACCCCCTACCATCCGGCTTATGACCTGAGCGTCCTTGATGACGCCCAGTACGCTTCCTCAGAGAAATATCCCCTCATCATCACTACGCCCAATAAGGTATATGCCTTCTCTGGCAATCTTGTCGATTCCCCCCTGCCGCTCATGCAACTCCTGGCCTACTACCCCACGGGGATGGATAACCTGCTGACCACACTCAAGGAGGAAGCGCCGACCCATTACGCTCAAGTCCAATCGGCCTGGGAAGAACCCTTGAATATCTATTTTGATGGCGATTTAGCAGGGACCTACAGTGAACCGGCCAAAAGGAACTTATATTTTCCTGGCCCCGGTCTGCAGAACCTTTTTTATCAAACGATTATTTTTCTCCTGCCGCCCGCGGAGGGCGAAACTCAAATCTGGAAGAGTTTCGGGCTGGCCGATTACCTCTACACCCTCGCAGATGTGCCGGAAGTGAGTTATTACTATTTCTTCCAGGTCTCGCCCGATGAGCTGACCGGCGACAATGCCAAATACCTGAGCGAGGTTCAGGCCTATTATCTTTCCCGTGCGCCCTATCCCGAAGAACTGGAAGACTTTGATTTCGGGTTGGTATACGAAGCGATGGCGATGACCACGCTCTCGAACCCCACTCTGGAGATCACTTATCCCCAGATTGCAGCACATCCAACCGCCGCTTGGAGCAACCAGGAAAACAAATACCTCGCTTATTCAGGCAATTCCCTGACCATTCCCGAGGCCTATCTGTTCACCAAATACCTGGTGGAAACCTATGGCCTCGATGAGATGATGACCTATTACACCCTCAGCACCACAGCAGCCTTTGAAAACACCTTCGGCCTTTCCTATTCCGAGGCCTTTGCCGATTTCAAGGCCGCCTACGGGATAGGGCAATAATATCTGGCCATCATTTTCCATTGACACAACAAAAGCCCCATTTTTTACCCCCGCTTTACACCATCGCCATCCCCAAATGTTATAATCTTTTACAAGTGTCCTCACATTTAATCACCCCAGAAAGGTGCGCTATGAGTTGCAGTCACCCTCAAAAGCAGGTCGTTACCGCCGATAAAGCGCCCAAGGCGATCGGCCCCTACTCCGCCGGGGTCAGCACCGGGCATTTGGTCTTCACCGCCGGGCAGCTGGGCCTGGACCCGGCCACCGGCGAACTGGTGCCGGGCGGCATTGAAGCCCAGACCCGTCGGGCGCTCAGCAACCTGCGGGCCGTGCTGGAAGCGGCGGGCAGCGGGCTGGAACACGTGATCAAAACCACCGTTTTTCTGCAGGACATCCATGAATTCGGCCTGATGAACACCGTCTACGCTGAATTCTTCACCGCCGATTTCCCCGCGCGCTCCGCCTTCCAGGTCGCCGCGCTGCCCAAAGGCGCCGCGGTGGAAATAGAGGCCGTCGCCCTTCTGCCCTGCGAAGGGGAAGAGTAGGCCGGCCCGATGGATAAACAGCAAATTCTGGTCGTGGATGACGAACCTAATATCGTCCAGCTGGCGCGGCTCTACCTGGAACGGGACGGCTATTCCGTCACTTCGGTCGGCAATGGGCAAAAAGCGCTGGAAGCTGCCCGATCCCAGCATCCCGACCTGATCGTGTTGGATGTGATGCTGCCCCAAGTGGATGGGTTCGAGGTTTGCCGCCGTCTGCGGGCTGAAGACAACCCCGTGCCGATCATCATGGTCACCGCTCGGGATGATGATATTGACAAGATCCTCGGGCTGGAGCTGGGCGCGGATGACTACCTGACCAAGCCCTTCAACCCGCGCGAACTGGTTGCCCGGGTGAAGGCTGTGCTGCGCCGGGGCAACTCAACCCAGCAGATGGCTCAGGCCCCTCTGCAAATCAGCGATCTGGAGATCAATTTCGCGGGCCGCGAGGTCCGCATCAACGCTGAACCGATCGAACTGCGCACCCAGGAATTTGAAGTGCTCAAGGTCCTCGCCGAAAACAAAGGCGTTGTCCTCAGCCGGGAACAGCTCCTGAGCAAAGCCTGGGGATTCGATTTTTACGGGCAGACCCGCACGGTGGATGTCCACATCGCCCAGCTGCGCCGAAAGATCGCGGCCAGCAAAGTCCAGATCGAAACGGTGATCGGCATCGGTTACAAATTGGTGGGCTGATGTTCAACTCTCTGCGCTCCCGCCTTTGGCTGACCTACGCCCTGCTGATTGGCCTGGTGCTCTTTGTGGTCGGCGCGGCCATGGTCCTGGTGGTCTACCGCGGCAACCTGCCCCTGCAGCAGGCTGCTCTCAATCTGCAGAGCCTGCGGGTGAACGCACTGCCCAAACTGCGGGAAGCAGGCGAGCTGAACTCGGAGATTCTCCAAACCCTGCTGGTCCGCAACACCAGCCAGATCCGCGGGCGAATCGTGGTTCTCTCCAACGAGGGTGAGGTGATCGCCGATTCGCTCAACAAACAGGGAGCCAACCTGCCGGATTTTGGCGCAACACCCCTCCTCACGGAAACCGGCGCACTGCCCGGTTTCTATCGCGATTCAGACGGCCTAAACTGGTATTACATCATTGACCGGATTAACGAAGACCAACTCGCATTCTTCGCCATCAGCCGGCCGCGCCTCCTGATAGTGACCATCTTCCGAGACCAATATCTCGGACCCCTGGCCCAGGCCGGGGTGCTGGCCCTGCTGGTCTCCTTCATCCTTTCCCTGGTCATGTCCCGCTGGATCACAGCGCCGCTCAGGCGGATCAGCCGGGAAGCGCGCCAGGTAGCCGATGGCCGGGCGCGCCCGATCCCGCTTGAGGGGCCGGAAGAAGTCCGCCAGTTGGCGGCTTCATTCAACGACATGACCCGCCAGGTGCAGGAGAGCCAGCAATCGCAAAAGGACTTCATCGCCAATGTCTCACACGAACTCAAGACCCCGCTGACCTCCATTCAGGGCTTTGCCCGCGCCATTCAGGACGGCACCGCCCAATCGCCGGCCGAACTGGCGCAAGCCGCGGACGTGATCAACGCTGAAACAGCCCGGATGCACCGCTTGGTGCAGGACCTGCTGACCCTCACCAAACTGGATACCGGGTCCGTCGCCTTCACCTTCAAGCCCATGGACCTCAACGACCTGCTCAAAGCTGCCCAGTATAAATTCACACCCCGGGCCGAGGCGGCGGGGATCCATTTCAATGTGAGGCAATCCGAAAGAGCCGCCACTGTGAATGGCGACCCAGACCGCTTGATGCAGCTGCTGGATAACCTGCTCGACAATGCTCTCAAGTTCACCCCGGCTGGCGGGGCCATCTCACTCAGCAGTGAGGTGCTGGAGGATATCGTCCTGGTGCATGTGGTCGATACCGGCCAGGGCATCCCCTCGGACGAACTGAGCCGGATCTTTGAACGATTCTATCAGGTGGATAAGGCCCGCCCGGGTGGCGAGGTGCGGGGATATGGCCTCGGGCTGGCGATCTGCCAGCAGATCGTAAAAATGCACGGCGGTACGCTTTCTGTCACCAGCGAGCTTGGGAACGGCAGTCATTTTGTGGTACAAATACCCCTACAGAAATGACAATCTTAAACCAACCCCAGGTATCCATCATCATCCCCTGCTACAACGAGCGCCGCACGATTGTGCCCTTGTTGGATGCGCTCACCGGCCAGACTTTCCCCATCAAGGCGCTGGAAGTTGTGATCGCGGATGGCGGTTCCAATGACGGCACCCCGGCCGCGATCGCCGAATGGCAGGAGGCTCACCCGGAACTGCAAGTGATTGTGGTTGAAAATCACACCCGGACCATCCCCGCCGCGCTGAATTCCGCCATCAGGGCCTCGCACGGCCAGACTATCGTCCGGCTGGACGCTCATTCCAAGCCCCAACCAGATTACGTCGCCCGGTCTGTCGCCGCGTTGGAAGCAGGCCTCGGGCAGAATGTCGGCGGGGTCTGGGATATCCAGCCCGGCAGCCCGAGCTGGATTGGCCGGAGCATTGCTGCGGCCGCCGGGCACCCGATCGGTGTGGGCGATGCCCGTTACCGCTATACCGACCAGGCCGGCGTTGTGGATACCGTCCCCTTTGGCGCCTTCCAACGCCATCTGATTGACCGGATCGGCCTCTATGATGAGACTCTCCTGGCCAACGAAGATTACGAGTTCAACACCCGCGTGCGCGAATCGGGCGGCAAAGTCTGGCTGGACCCGCAGATCCGCTCGGCCTACTTCGCCCGGCACAACCTGCGTGCCCTGGCGCGCCAATACTGGCGCTACGGCTACTGGAAACGTCAGATGCTGCGCCGCTATCCCCAGACTCTCCGCTGGCGTCAGGCGCTTCCCCCGCTGTTTGTCCTGGGCCTGATCGTTCTGCTGCTGGCCTCCCCCTTCCTTGGGTTGGCGCGCCGGGCGCTGGGAATCGTTTTGGCCCTCTACGCGCTCGTCTTGCTGCTGGCAGGAATCCAACTGGCTGTCAAGAACAGGGACGCCGCCCAGGTGCTGGGAGTCCCCCTGGCGATCGCCACTATGCATTTTTGCTGGGGCGCGGGGTTTCTTTGGAGTCTGCTTTCTCCCCCAAAATCTGAATAAATGTTAAAATGTAAACCATGAAAGCACAATCTCGGCCAAGACGATGGTATTTACGCGCCTCTGAGAGAGTCTTTATCCTCCTGATCGGGGATATCACGATGGCGGCTCTGGCGCTCTTTCTCGCGCTCTACTTCTGGGCTGCCGGTGATGCCTGGATGGAGTTTTCTCTCGAATTCATCACCCAGAGGCCGCCCTTCTGGTATTTTCTGTTACCCATCTTCTGGATGGTATTGCTCGTAGAGCTTTATGACGTCCGCCGGGCCAGCAAGCCCCGGGAGACGCTCAAAGGCATCGGCCTGGCGACTCTGATCAATGCCCTGGTCTACCTGCTGATCTACTTCACCTCCCCGCCCAACTCCCTCCCCCGCCGGGGAGTCGCCTTTTTCATCCTCTTTGTCGCCGTCCTCACCCTGCTGTGGCGCTTGTTCTATATCCGGGTCTTCACCGCGCCCGCCCTCCAGCGGCGGGTCCTGATCATCGGCGCAGGGAAAGCCGGCCAAACCCTCGTGGATGTGGTCAACGATCAATGGCCGCCACCGTTCTTCACCGCCGGGCTGATTGATGACAACCCGGAAATGCTCGGGAAAGAAATTGGCGGATACAAAGTGCTGGGCAACAGCGCCGACCTGCTGCAAATCATTGAAGAGTATGAAATCACCGATATGATCCTGGCGATCACCGGCAAGATGAACGGTGAAATGTTCCAAGCGATTCTCGCCGCCCAGGAAGGGGGTATTGACCTGTCCCCCATGCCGCAGATCTATGAAGAACTGCTCTCCCGGGTGCCGATCTTCCTGCTTGAAGCCGAGTGGATCGTCCGCTCCTTCGTCGAAAAATCCTATACGGGACTGGCCTACCAGCTTTCCAAACGTCTGATCGATTTTGCCGGCGGTGTGGTGGGCACCCTGATCATGGTCGTCCTGTTCCCGTTGATCGCGCTCGCCATCGTCATCGAATCCGGCTTCCCGATCTTTCTCCTTCAGGAACGGCTCTGCCGCGGCGGCCAACCCTTTAACATCATCAAATTCCGCACGATGACCCGTGACGCTGAAAAAGACGGCCAGGCCCGGATGACGGAAGAGAATGACGACCGAGTGACCAAGGTCGGCTGGTTTCTGCGCAAGGCCCATCTGGACGAACTGCCCCAGTTCATCAATGTGCTCCGGGGAGAGATGAGCCTGGTGGGGCCTCGCGCTGAACGCCCCCAGATGGTGGAACAATTCCAAGAAGCCCTGCCCTTCTATCGAGCAAGGCTGCTAGTCAAACCCGGGATCACCGGTTGGGCTCAGATCAACCAGAAATACGCCGGGACCGTCGAAGAAACTGCCATTAAACTGGAATATGATCTTTACTACATCGAACACCGCACCCTGATGTTGGATATTGCCATCATCCTGCGCACAGTGGGGGCGGTTTTAGGTTTCAAAGGCCAATAGCCCCGGGAAACTCCCTTATGGATATATTTGGAAAACGCATCCGCAACCGATATCTGCTGATGGGCGATGTCTTTCTCAGCCTGGTCTCTGTCCTGGCCAGCTACATGATCCGCCTGGAGCTGATCGCCATCTTCCCCACCTACCAGGCCTCGCTGCTCTGGATGCTGGGGGCTGTGGTGCTGGTCAAGCCCCTCGTTTACTACTTCTTCGGCATCTACCGCCGTTTGTGGCGCTATGCCAGCATCCGCGAACTGGTGTTGATCATCATGGCCGTCTCCACGGCATCCATGATCGTTTCAGCCATCATGATCGCCCTCTTTGCCAGCGGTATGTTCGTTGGTTTTCCCCGATCCGTGTTGATCATTGACTGGCTTCTTTCAATGATCTTCGTCGGCGGTTTGCGGTTCTCCTTCCGGTGGGTGGCGGAAAGAACCTCCACAGCCGCCAGCGCCGCCGTCAGGAACAAAAGCCGGATGAAGGACGTGTTGGTGATAGGTGCCGGGGATGCCGGGACAATGGTCGTGCGGGAGCTGCAGAAAAACCCCCAGTTGAACATGAACCCGATTGGGTTTTTGGATGATGAACCCGCCAAGCTCAACAGCGAAATCCACGGGATCAAGGTGCTGGCGCCGCTCTCCCAAATCGGCCGGGTGCTGGAAACGAAACCGGTTGATGAGGTGATCATCGCCATTCCCAGCGCAGCCGGCAAGATCCTGCGCCAGGTGGCAGATGTCTGCCGCGAGAAGGGCGTGGCTTTCCGCACCATGCCCGGCCTTTATGAACTCCTCGGCGGCGCGGTGAACGTGAGCCGGCTGCGGGAAGTGGATATCGCCGACCTGCTCCGCCGCGAACCCGTTCAGATGGACACTGCCGCTCTGGGCGACGTCCTCTCCGGCAAAACCATCCTCGTGACAGGCGGGGGCGGTTCCATCGGCCGGGAACTCTGCCGCCAGATTGCCCAGGCCCAGCCTGCCCGGCTGCTGCTGCTGGGTCATGGCGAGAACAGCATTTTTGAAGCCCTGCTGGAACTGCATGACAACTTCCCCAGCCTGGAGATCCAAGCCCTGATCGCCGATGTGCGTGATCTCGGCCGCTTGAGAGTCCTCTTTGAACGCTGGCATCCTGAAGTCATCTTCCACACGGCGGCGCATAAACACGTCCCCCTGATGGAAAGCAATATCGAAGAAGCGATCACCAATAACATCCTCGGCACCCGCAATATCGTCACCGCGGCTTTGGAATTCAACGTCCAGCGGCTGGTGATGATCTCGACCGACAAGGCCATCCGCCCGGTGAACGTGATGGGCGCGACCAAACGGATCGCCGAGATGATCGTGCTCAATGCCGCGCGGACCCAGCACAAAGCCTTCACAGTGGTCCGTTTCGGCAATGTCCTCGGCAGCCGCGGCAGCGTGGTGCCCCGCTTCAAACGCCAGATCGCCAAGGGCGGCCCGATCACCATCACCCATCCAGAGATGAAGCGCTACTTTATGACCATCCCCGAGGCTGTACACCTTGTGCTGCAGGCTTCGGCGATGAGCCGGGGCGGTGAGACCTATGTGCTCAATATGGGCGAACAGGTCAAAATTCAGGACCTGGCGGAAGACCTGATCCGCCTTTCCGGACTGGAACCCGGCAAAGATATCGAGATTGTCTACACCGGCATCCGCCCCGGGGAAAAGCTCAGCGAGGACCTCTGGGACCAGGGCTTTGCCTATTCCCCCACCAAACACCCGGACATCAACCAGGTGGACAGCGAAGAAAGCCTCTCCCCCGAGGAACTCACCGCGATCGTGGCCCGGCTGATCGCTCTGGCTCAGGAGGGTAAGCCCAACGAAATTCTGGACGTCCTCAGCGAGACGGTCCCCGGTGCGTCCATCCAGGCGCAGGGTGCCGACCTGGATATGGTAGAATAATGCCCCTTAATTAACAAAGGATTCGGCTGGCAGCTCTGATTTGCGCTGTCGGCCTTTAGAAGGAGATCATGACCAACCTGACCAAAGCGGAATGGGGCGCGTTCATTGCAGACCATCCGGACGCCCACCTCCTGCAAAGCCCTGCCTGGGGAGACCTCAAAAATGATTATGGCTGGACGCCGGAATACCTGCGCCTGGGCGACCTGGGCGCAATGGTGCTCTTCCGACGCCTGCCGCTGGGCCACAGCGTGGCCTATCTCCCCCGCGGCCCGGTTGGGGAAGGCGATTGGCCCGCCCTGTGGTCAGCGGTGGACGACCTCAGCCGCCAACACAAGGCCATCTTCCTGCGAGTGGAACCCGCCGTCTGGGAACCCGCGCCGGAGGGGTTCATCCCCCAGCGCTTGCCCGGATTCAAGCCCAGCCCTCAGACCGTCCAACCCCCGCGCACCGTCCTGGTGGATATCAGCGGCCCGGAAGAGAACCTGCTGGCGGCCATGAAACCCAAAACCCGCTACAACATCCGCCTGGCCGAGCGCAAGGACGTGATCGTGACCCCCAGCAGCGATATCGCCGTCTTCCACCACCTGATGGAAACCACCGGCGAGCGGGATGCCTTCGGCATCCACAGCCTGGACTACTACCAGGCCGCCTATAAGCATTTTGCAGCCAATGATGCCTGCGTTCTGCTGCTGGCCAGCTACGAAGGTCAGACCCTGGCCGGGCTGATGGCTTTTGCCCAGGGCAGCACCGCCTGGTATCTTTACGGCGCATCGAACAACCGGGAGCGCAACCGGATGCCCACCTACCTCCTGCAATGGGAGGCGATCCGCTGGGCCAGGGCCAGGGGCTGCCAAACCTATGACCTCTGGGGTGTGCCGGACCAGCCCGAAGCGGTCCTGGAAGCGGAATTCACCGAGCGCTCAGAGGGCCTCTGGGGCGTCTACCGCTTCAAGCGCGGCTTCGGCGGCGAGGTCCGCCGGACAATCGGCGCCTGGGACCGGGTTTACAAGCCCACCCTATACAAGCTCTATCAACTCTACGCCCAGCGGCAGGGAGCCACACCCGCATGAGTGAGCCCACCTACCGGATGGAAACGGTTATCGTCCAGCAGCCGAGCGAGTGGAACGACCTGATCGCGCACCTGCCGGGCGCCCACGCTTTGCAAACCTGGCAATGGGGCCAGGTGAAAGCGCAGGTCGGCTGGCGCGCCCAGCCCCTCGTCTGGCGGGATGACCAAGGCGCCGTTCAGGCCGCCGCCCTCCTGCTCCAACGCAGCGTCCGAGCCGGCGGCATTACCCTGAAGCTGAGCGTGATGTATATCCCCCGCGGCCCGATGCTGGATTGGTCCAACACCGACCTGGTCACGCAGGTGCTGGATGACCTCCAGACCTATGCCCGCCGCAAGGGTGCGATCTTCCTCAAACTCGACCCGGACCTGCCCCTGGGCTACGGTGTCCCCGGCCGCGAGGATGAGCAGCCTGCCCCAACCGGCCTGGCCGTGCAGCAGGACCTCATTCGCCGGGGCTGGGCCTTCTCGGACGATCAGATCCAGTACCGCAACACGGTTGTTCTCGACCTGCGGGAGGATGAAGAGGCGCTGCTGGCGAGGATGAAATCCAAGACCCGCTACAATATCCGCCTGGCAGCCCGCCGGGGGGTGACCGTGCGGTCAGGCGGCGTGGACGATAGCGACCTGCTTTACCGAATGTACGCCCACACCTCCGTCCGCGACGATTTCCTGATCCGCGGCCGGGATTATTACGCCCTGGTCTGGCGGGTTTTCTTTGAAGCCGGTCTGGCGGAGCCGCTGATCGCCGAGGTGGAAGGCGAACCGGTCGGGGCAGTCGTGATCTTCCGCTTTGGCGGCCGGGCCTGGTATATCCACGGCATGTCGCTGGACGCCCACCGCGAGAAGATGTTCACCTACCTGCTGCAATGGGAAGCGATGCTGCGCGCCAAGGCCGCGGGCTGCACCGAATATGACCTCTGGGGCGCGCCGGATGACTTCGCCGAAAGCGACCCGATGTGGGGCGTTTTCCGCTTCAAGGACGGCCTCGGCGGCCGGGTGGTCCGCACCCTCGGCGCCTGGGACTACCCCGTCCGGCCGGGCCTTTTCCGGCTCTATAGCCAGGTCCTCCCCCGTGTTTTGGGCCTCATGCGCCGCCGGGGGAAATCAGACACCAAGAGAGGATTGAGCGCATGATCGAGAGACTCCATTTCGCCCACCTGCCCACGCCGGTTGAACCCCTGCCGCGGCTGACGGCCGCCCTGCATGGCCCCCAGCTGCTGGTCAAACGCGACGACCAGACTGGGCTGGCTTTTGGCGGGAATAAAACCCGCAAGCTGGAATACCTGCTGGCGGAGGCCCAAGCTCAGGGCGCGCAGACCCTGATCACCGCGGGCGCGGTCCAATCCAACCACTGCCGCCAGACGGCGGCCGCGGCGGCCAAATTCGGCCTGGACTGCATCCTGGTGCTCTTTGGCGATCCGCCCGATCCACCGGATGGCAACCATTTCCTCTTTCACCTGCTCGGCGCGGAATTGGTCTTCACCGAACGGGACAAGGTGCAGACGAAACTGACCGAGGTCTTTGAGTAGACCCAGGCCGACGGCCGCCAGCCCTACCTGATCCCCTATGGCGGCTCCAACCCCACCGGGGCAAGCGGCTATGTGAACGCCATGCTGGAACTGGCCGGGCAAGGCTGCCAGCCGGACTGGATCGTCTTCCCCAGCTCCTCAGGCGGCACGCAGGCCGGGATGCTGGTCGGCGCACGGATGAGCGGCTTCACGGGCAAGGTCCTCGGGATCAGCGTGGACGAGCCTGCCGAAGCCCTGCGCCCGCGGGTCGCCGACCTGGCGACCCAGACCGCGGCATTTCTGGGTGAGCCTTATCCGTTCACCCCGGAAGACGTGCTGGTCAATGACGCCTACACCGGCGCGGGCTATGCCGTCCTGGGCGAACCTGAGATCAAGGCTGTGCAGCTTTTTGCCCGCGAGGAAGCCCTGCTGCTCGATCCGGTCTACACCGGGCGGGCCGCCGCGGGCCTGATCGACCTGATCCGCCAGAGTTATTTCCCCAAAGGGGATACCGTCCTCTTCTGGCATACCGGCGGCAGTCCGGCGTTGTTTGCAGGAAAATACCAGGGGCGGCTAATCGGCTAACGCAGCCTCTTCGTCCGCTTTAGCCGTTGGTTACCTGCCGCGCAGCGCATGTGACAAAAAACTCCCTCCTAAAACAGCAAAAGGGGCTGTCTAAAAAGGCAGCTCCTTTTTGATTAAAACATGGCCAATAAGG
>WOYY01000011.1:0-3179 GCA_011620555.1 Anaerolineaceae bacterium
ATATTTGTCCACTTATGTGAAGGGGCTGTCCCTTACTTTTGGGACAGCCCCTTTTTTGTTAAGGGCGCAACTGCTCGGGAAAATTCAGGTGCCGAATTGCCGGTCGCCGGCGTCGCCGAGGCCGGGCACGATATAGCCGTTTTCGTTGAGGTGGTCGTCAATCGCGGCCAGGTAAATCGGCACGTCCGGGTGGGCTTCGTGCAGGCGCTGGATGCCTTCCGGCGCGCCGATCAGACCCACGAACTTGATCTTATTGACGCCCCAGTTCTTGAGGATGTCCACGGTCGCCACTGCCGAGCCGCCGGTCGCCAGCATGGGGTCGAGGATCAGACAGACGGCCACCGTGGGGGCGATGGGCAGTTTGGTGTAATACGCCACGGGCTTGAGCGTGTGTTCATCGCGGTAGAGGCCGATATGCCAGACCTCGGCGGAGGGCATCAGCTCCCAAACGCCTTCCACCATCCCCAGCCCTGCCCGCAGAATCGGCACCAGGCCGACTTTCTCTTTCAGGTGGTCGCCCTGGGTCTGGGCCATGGGGGTGGTCACATCCACCAGACTGGTGGCCAGGTCGGCGGTGGCTTCATAGGTCAGGAGCGCGCCCAATTCCCGCACCAGCTCCCTGAATTTTTTGGGGTTGGTCTGGACAGAGCGCAGCAGGGTCAGTTTGTGTTTGACCAGGGGGTGTTGAGATTCAAAAACATTCTCCATAAGGCCTCTTTTTTCAATCGGATGATGACTCTTTGATCCTTGTCTGGACAGTGTCGTCACTAAGTGTATCACCGGCCTCAGCCCCTTTGCAAGCATGGCGGCTGTAAATGGAGATCAGCAGCCAGGCGGACCAGAGCACCATCGTCAGGCCAATCAGGTATTTGAAGTTCAGGACGTCCCGGGTCAGCCGCAGGAACATCCCGCCGGCATAGACGCCCCAGGAGATGACCTGCAGAGCTAATGCCAGCCACCAGCCGCCCCGGCAGCCTTTCCTGGGGAGCCTGAGCCAGTTGAAGCCCAGCAGGGGCAGGAGGGTGGTCAGGATGGAAGTGACCATGGCAAAGGCCATCAGCCAGAGGGAGAGCTCCACACCGTTGAGGGCCAGCGCAATGACTCCACCGGCCTGGAAGAGCAGGAATGAAAGGGCCTGAAAAAATTCAGGGAGGGAGAGATCCAGTTTTTTCATGGTTCACCTTCTTTTTGAACGTTGATCAGCAAGCGGTGGGCGGCGGCTTGATTTTAGGCCCAATGGCAGTCCTGGGCCTGGCCGCGGGGAAGATGACGCCAATCCCCCGCCCGGAGGGAGGCTCAGCTTCAGCGGGCTTTGCAGACCTGGAACCGACGAGCCTGTGCTTTTGTGTTCTGTTCCAATTATAAGGTTAAACAATTCGAGGGAGATCAGATCTTCCAAGGTTTTGAATCGGGCCGGTGATGGGATAGAATAAGCCCATGTTGAATTTGATTGATGGGCACAACCTGATCCCCAAGATCCCGGGCATGAGCCTGAAAGACCTGGATGATGAGAGCCAGCTGATCTCGATCCTGCAGGCTTACTGCCGAAAACAACGCCAGACGGTGGAGGTCTATTTTGACCGGGCGCCGGTGGGGCAGGCCGGCAAGCGCGGGTATGGGCAGGTGACCGCCTATTTTGTCCGGGAGGGGATCACGGCGGATGAAGCGATCATGGCTCGCCTGCGGGCGCTGGGCAAACGCGCCAAAAATATCCGGGTGGTCAGCTCCGACCGGCAGGTGCAGGCAGCCGTGCGGGCAGCCCACGCCGCCGTGGTGCCTGCCCAGGATTTCGCCCGTGAATTGCAGACCCTGGCGGCTGAGACGCCATCGCTGGACCCGCGCAGCCGGCTTTTGACGACCGAGGAACTGGATGAGTGGGAAGCGCTTTTCCGCCGGGGGCATTCGCCGGGTCGGAAAAAAAATTAATATAACAAATCAGATCTAATTAGTAAACTCTAATCTTATTTTAATGTATTAAAATCCTATATCCAGTATAAATTATGACAAGACACGAAACTTTATTGGTATTTGGTGTGTCTGCCACCCCAAAATCTGCACGTCGGTTAATCGCCTTGTAGATGGAAGGTGGTTTCCTCCCTGAAGATTGCCTGGCATGTCCCCCCCATGCCAGGCGATCGCTTTAAGCCTGGAGCTTGGCAAAGGTGGTATGTTTATTCAGATCAAAAGTTTTTAGTGAGGATAGCTGATGTCTGATAAAAGTGAATTAAAAAATAAAAAGCTCCTCGTCGTCCTGGCTCACCCGGATGATGAAAGTTTTGGCATGGGCGGCACTCTGGCGCTCTATGCCAGCCGAGGTGTGGATGTGCGCCTGGTCTGCGCGACCCGCGGCGAGATGGGTGAGATTGACCCGGAATACAAGGAAACGCTCCGGAGCGCGGCCTGCCTGCGGACGCAGGAACTCCGCTGTGCGGTGGAGCAGTTGGGGCTTTCCGAGCTGTATTTTCTCAACTACCGCGATTCGGGCATGCCCGGTGCGGAAGCGAATAAACACCCCAAAGCACTGGCGGCCCAGCCGGTGGAGCAGGTTGCCCGGGAGGTGGCCCATTTGATCCGCGCAGTCCGGCCCCAGGTCGTGCTGACTTTTGACCCGATTGGCGGTTACCGCCACCCGGACCATATCGCGATCCAGCGGGCGACCGTCCAGGCCTTTGACCTGGCTGCCTCGCCCGATTTTGCTGACCCGGAAGGCTTGCCGGCCTTTCAGGCGGATTCGCTTTATTTCCACACGATGAACAAGACTTTCTTGAAGTTGTCCATCGCCGTGATGCGCCTGGTTGGTCAGAACCCGCGTGCGGTTGGCCGGAATAAGGACATTGACCTGGTGTCGCTGACTGAGGTTGAATTCCCGGTTCATGCGAAGGTCAATTACCGCCCGGTGAAGGACATCCGCAAGGCTGCGGCCGCCTGTCATGCCAGCCAGGGCGGGGCGGAGACGCAGAAGGGGCTGCGCGGACTGGTGGATTTCCTGTTCGCCGGTTACAATGACACCTTTATGCAGGCCTACCCGGTGCCCGCGGCAGGGCAAAGGGTCAAACGGGATTTGTTTGATTAGATGGTGAGTGGTGGATGGCGTGGGACGTTGACCCACCAACAGAGACCGCACTCCCAGCCTGTCCTTTAAGCCTTCCTCCCTCACCCTTCTTTTTGGGGACTTCGTC
>WOYY01000011.1:3279-12567 GCA_011620555.1 Anaerolineaceae bacterium
GCGTGATGCGGACCGTATCGCCTTCGCCGATCTCGCCGCTGACGACCTTGATCGCCAGGGGGTCCTGCACTTCGCGCTGGATCGTCCGTTTGAGCGGCCGGGCGCCGAAGTCCGGGTCATAGCCGATCTCGGCCAGGTATTCGCGGGCTGATAGGTCTACTTCCAGCTTTAGGTTGCGCTCCCGCAGCAGCCCGGCCACCCGGCCTAGCTGGATATCCACGATCTCCACCAGGTCGCTGCGGGTGAGCGGGTGGAAGACCACAATCTCATCCACCCGGTTCAGGAACTCCGGGCGGAAATGGGCCTGCAGCAGGCGGTTGATCTGGTCCCGTGAAACGGATTGGCTGTCAGGTTCATCCGCATTGGCGCCAACCCAAAGCTCGCTGCCGAGGTTGCTGGTCATAATAACCACCGTGTTGCGGAAGTCCACCGTGCGGCCCTGACCGTCGGTCAGACGGCCATCATCCAGCAGCTGCAACAGGGCATTGAAGACCTCCGGGTGGGCTTTTTCGATCTCGTCAAACAGCACCACGCTGTAGGGGCGGCGGCGGACCGCTTCGGTCAGCTGGCCGCCTTCTTCAAACCCAACATAACCGGGAGGCGCGCCGAAGAGCCGGCTGACGGTGTGTTTCTCCTGATATTCGGACATATCAATCCGCACCATGGCGTTTTCGTCATTGAAGAGGAAAGCCGCCAGGGAGCGGGCCAGTTCCGTCTTGCCGACGCCGGTCGGACCGAGGAAGATGAACGAGCCGATTGGCCGGTTGGGGTCCTGCAGGCCGGCCCGGGCGCGCCGGACGGCGTTGGAGACCAGGCGGATCGCTTCATCCTGGCCGACGATCCGCTCATGCAGACGGTTTTCCATGTGCATCAGTTTTTCCATCTCGCCTTCCAGCAGGCGGGATACCGGGATGCCGGTCCAGTTGCAGACCACCTCGGCGATCTCTTCCGCGTCCACTTCCTCTTTCAGCAGGGGCGTTTCTTCCTGCAGCAGTTTGAGTTTGGCTTCGGCCTCTCGCAGCTGGCTTTCCAGGTCATGCAGGGTGCCATAGCGCAGGCGGGCCGCCGCCTCGAGGTCGGAATGGCGTTCAGCCTGTTCGATCTCGGTCTGGGTCTCGTCAATCCGGCCTTTGATGTCCCGGATCTTCTGGATGGCCTCCTTCTCGACCGTCCAGCGGGCATTGAGTTCGCTGGCGGCTTCCCGCAGGTTGGCCAGATCTTTTTCCAGGTTGGCCAGACGTTCCTTGGAGGCTTTGTCTTTTTCTTTCTGCAAGGCCTGCCGTTCAATTTCCAGCTGCATGATCGCGCGGTCCACTTCATCCAACGCCTGGGGCTTGGAGTCGATCTCCGTGCGGAGACGGGCCGCAGCTTCATCAATCAGGTCAATGGCCTTATCGGGGAGGTGGCGGTCGGTGATATAGCGGTTGGAAAGGGTCGCCGCAGCGATCACAGCGGGGTCCGTGATGCGGACGCCGTGATGCACCTCATAGCGCTGTTTGAGGCCGCGCAGGATGCTGATCGTGTCCTCCACGGAGGGTTCCGACACCAGCACGGGTTGGAACCGCCGTTCGAGGGCGGCGTCTTTCTCGATGTATTTCCGGTATTCGTTCAACGTGGTTGCGCCGATCATGTGCAGTTCGCCACGGGCCAGCATCGGTTTGAGCATGTTGCCGGCGTCCATTGCGCCTTCAGCGGCGCCCGCGCCCACCACGGTGTGCATCTCATCAATGAACAGGATGACCTCGCCGGCTGAATCGGTGATCTCCTTGAGGACGGCTTTCAGGCGTTCCTCAAATTCACCGCGGAACTTGGCGCCAGCCACCAGCGACCCGAGGTCAAGGGCGACGATGCGTTTGTTCTTCAGGCCTTCCGGCACATCGCCGTTCACGATCCGCTGAGCCAACCCTTCGACCACGGCTGTCTTGCCGACGCCGGGTTCACCGATCAGCGCAGGGTTGTTCTTCGTCCGGCGGGAAAGGATCTGGACCACCCGGCGGATCTCTTCATCGCGGCCGATCACCGGGTCCAGTTTGCCCGTGCGGGCCAGGGCTGTGAGGTCACGGCCGTATTTCTCCAGCGCTTCATAGGTCGCTTCCGGGTTTTGGCTTGTGACGCGTTGGGAGCCTCGCACCTCTTTCAGGGCTTTGAGGATCGCGTCTTTGGTCAGCCCGAAGCTTGCAAGCCGTTTGCCTTCCGAGCTGTCGGTCAGCCCGAGCAGGAGGTGCTCGGCGGAGACATATTCATCGGACATGCCTTTCGCATAGCGTTCCGCCGCGCTGAGCGCGTCCGTGGCCTGGCGGGAGAGGCCGGGTTGGCCGCCACCATCGCCGAAGACCTTCGGCCGGTCGTCCAGTTCTTTTTGGAGGGCTTCCCGCAGGGCCACCGGGCTGCCGGCGACTTTGGTCACGATGGCAGGCACCACGCCCTGGTCCTGCTTGAGTAAAACCAGCAGGAGGTGGGCTGGTTCAATTTGTTGATGGTGGAGGTCTGAGGCAAGCTGCTGAGATTGGAGCAACGCCTCTTGTGCTTTTTGGGTGAATTTATCTAAATTCATAATGGCGTATCTCCCTTTCTTTTTAATATTTACAGGCGGCTGCCTTTGCCTTCTCCCCCGGAGCTGGGTGGGCCTGGTCCGCCTTGGTTATCTTTTTGTAGGATTAATCTTAGCGGCCCCATATTGGAATATTGTTAAAAGAGTGTCAGACAATTGCTAACGGATTGGAAGGCAAGCTTGGGCAGATCCCCGGAAGGGGCGGGACCTGGACGATTCGGTTCTGATTGGAGCCTTATTCGGCAGATAACAGGAGAAAATCCGTATTCCCTTCATCTAATAAATAGAAACTGGTTTGCCTGCCTATGCTCAAATAGTCCTTGGTTCTTCGCCCTAAAAACCAGGAGAAAGCCAAAAGGAAGCCAAAAGTTTGACATCTCTTCTAAAAATCATTAAACTAAGAAGAAAATGAATGTTTATAGATCTGCTGACTGGAGGATGTTCAATGGCAGCTTCAATATTTCAACTTACAATGCGTTCCGGCCCCACACCAGGTAAGACATTTCCCCTGGAAAAACAGGAAATTTTATTGGGCCGCGATTTGGCAAATGATATCGCCATCAGCGATCCCGAGGTCTCCCGCCGCCATGCCCGCCTGTTGATGCAGGAAGATAACGTCATCATTGAAGATCTGGGCTCGACCAACGGCACCTTCCTCAACGGCCAGCGGATCGCCAGCCCCCAGCAGCTCCGCGCGGGGGATGTGATCATCCTGGGCGAAAACATCGTGCTGGTTTTTGACCGGGCGGATTTTGACCCGGATGCGACAGTGGTCTCCTCGGCCGGGATGGACCAGATGGTGCAGCCCGCACCGCCGATGCCCGAGCCTTCCTATGGCGTGATCCCGCCCCAGCCCCAGCCAGCCGCCGCCTCCCAGCCGATGTCAGCTGCACAGACGCCGGATGCGGAGGTGGAAGCCCTCCGTTCGCAGATCAAACCCCAGAAAAAGGGCATGTCCACCTGGTTGATCATCCTGATCGTGGCGCTTGTCGTGATCGCCTGTGTGATTGCGGTGACCTTATATTTCATGCCTGCCTCCTGGTGGTGCGCCCTCACCTTCAATTCGCTTGAAGGCTGCCCAGTGCCCTAAAACTTCCTCTTAGGTCCATTGATCCCGGAGTGTTGTGCCGCTCCGGGATTTTGCTTTAATGGGCGTTGAATTGCTAAAAAGTTAACATATTTCAGATTTTCAATCTGTATGATTAAACTTTGGCAAAATCCCCATTGGGTAAAATGTCCCTATGCTATAATGACCCCTTAGAAAACGGAAAAGCAAATGGACCGATCAAGGTAAAGAACCTTATGTTCAAAAAAATCTCGAAAATAATTGGCGGCGATCCGCATCAGAAGAAGATTAACGCCTTAAGTGAAATCGTTGACCAGATCAATGCGCTCGAACCGGCTTATGAGGCCCTGAGCGATGAAGCCCTGGCTGGCAAGACGGTCGAGTTCAAGGCCCGCCTGGCCCAGGGCGAGACCCTCGATGACCTGCTGGTGGAAGCCTTTGCTGCCGTGCGTGAGACCAGCAAGCGGGTGCTCGGGCAGCGGCACTATGACGTGCAGCTGATCACCGGCATCGCCCTTCACCGGGGTGAGATTGCTGAAATGCGCACCGGCGAGGGCAAGACCCTCGCGGCGACCCTTCCGCTCTATTTGAACGCGCTGGCGGGGCAGGGCGCCCACCTGGTGACGGTCAACGATTACCTGGCGCGGCGCGACGGCCGCTGGATGGGCAAGATCTTCCGCTCCCTCGGCCTTTCAGTCGGCATCCTGCAGATGGCCGCCCGCACGGAAAACGGCCGGATGGCCTTCCTCTTTGACCCCGAGGTCCGCTCCCCGATTGAGGAGCAGGATCAGGTGCGGCTGGTGCCCCGCAAGGACGCCTATTTGGCTGATATCACCTATGGGACCAACAACGAATTCGGCTTTGACTACCTGCGGGACAACCTCGCGCGGTCCAAGGCTGAAAAAGTGCAGCGGGGGCATTATTATGCCATCATCGATGAGGTCGATAACATCCTGATCGATGAAGCCCGGACGCCCCTGATTATTTCCGGTCCATCGCATGAGGATTCGGAATGGTATATCCGCATGGCCCAGATCGTCAAGCAGCTGGTGCCGGAGGATTATGAGGTCAGCGAGAAGGACAAGACCGTCACCCTCTCCGAGATCGGCCTGGCGCATGTGGAGGAGCTTTTGGGGACGCCCCTGCGGGACCCGGAACGGCCGGAAGATATCACGCCAGAACAGGCCCGATTGCTGGGCTTCCTGGAGCAGGCGCTGCGAGCGCAGTACCTCTTCCATCGCAATAAGGACTACATCGTTCAGGACGGCGAAGTCGTGATCGTTGATGAATTCACCGGGCGGCTGATGCCCGGCCGGCGCTGGTCTGACGGGCTGCACCAGTCCATGGAGGCCAAGGAGGGCGTCAAAGTCCAGGCCGAGAACGTCACCTACGCCACGATCACCATTCAGAACTACTTCCGGATGTATCAGAAGCTGGCCGGCATGACCGGGACAGCCCTGACCGAGGCGGAAGAGTTCTTTCGGATCTATGGACTGGAAGTCCTGCCGATCCCAACCCATCTGGAGTATCGGGCGATGGGCAGCGAACCGGACCTGGACAGAGAAGAAGACCGGGATGAATACGGCTACAAATACGTTTTCTATTTCGATCCTGAAGACAACGAGAAGACCCCGCTTTTCTGGCAGCGCAAGGATTACCCGGATGTGGTCTACCGCTCCGGAGAGGCCAAGCTGCGGGCAATTGTTCGGGAGATCGTCCATTTCCACGTTTTGGGACGGCCCCAACTGGTCGGCACCTCCTCGGTGGATAATTCCGAGCTGCTTTCCGACCGCCTGAGCGCGGACAACGTGCGGCGGCTGGCGGAGGTCTATCTCATCCGGGATGCCTATCTGAAGGCCAACAACCTGCAGGACAAGGAAGTGCTTTCGACGCCGGAACTGAATGACATGCACCAACCGCTGGACCAACTGCACAGCCCCGAAATGCGGCGGATGGGGCGCAGCTATGGCCTCACTTCGTTGAGTCCCCTGGATGAAGGCAACCGCGAGACCCTGCTGGCGGCTTTTGATCTCGCACCGGAATATTGGGAGCGGCTGGAAACTGTGCTCAAGGCCGGCGTGCCGCACCAGGTCCTGAATGCCCGCAAACACACGGAAGAATCCAAGATCATCGCGAATGCTGGCGCCTTTGGCGCGGTGACGATTGCCACCAATATGGCCGGCCGCGGCGTGGATATCAAGCTGGGGGGTGAACTCCCCGAAGAGAAACTATCCAACATCAACCGGCTGCTGGCCGGATTGAACGTGGAAGACCCTTATAACATGCAGATGGGGGAACGCCTGAGCGCCCTGCGGGAAATCCCCGAGGCGGACTACGGTGACGCGGCGGAGGACGTGGCCGACTTTTTCCGCTATATGGATGAGATGCACCGGGTGCGGGAGTTGGGCGGTTTGCACGTGATCGGCTCCGAACGGCATGAAGCCCGGCGGATTGACAACCAGCTCAGAGGCCGCGCCGGGAGGCAGGGCGACCCCGGTTCAACTCGTTTCTACCTCTCCCTGGATGACGACCTGATGCGCCTCTTCGGCGGCGCGCAGGTGGAGGGTTTGCTCAGCCGGCTGCGGATTGATGAGGATGTGCCGATCGAGAGCGGCATCATTGGCAGGCTGGTAGAATCCTCCCAGACCCGGGTGGAAGGCGCGAACTTTGACGTCCGCAAGCACCTGCTGGAATATGACGATGTGCTCAATTCCCAACGGGAGCGGATCTATGAGCAGCGGGACCGGATTTTCGATAAGGAAGATCTGCGCGAAGACGTGGTTGAGATGCTGCGGACGGAGGTCAGCCGACGGGTGGCCCAGGGTCTGGAAGATGAAGAAGGCCCCTGGAAGTTGCTGGCCTATCTGGAAGATACCCAGCCGCCCATCCAGCAGAACGGGGTGAGTTACCCCTCATACACGCTCAAGCTGATGATGGAACGCGTTGGTCAACCTGCAACCCCAGACGAATTGAAGGCCACCCTCGTGGCTTTGGCGGGTGAGGCTTTGGGTGCCTGGCACGAGCATCTGCGCGGCTGGGCAGGCGACCTGATCCAACGGTCTGAGATGAGCTATGAGAGTCAATTTGCAGAGCGCACGGACGCTCTGGATGCCTTTGTGGAGGGCCTGGGCTATGATGAGGAGCCTGGCCGGCAGCGGGATATCCCCGGCGAACTCTCCAATCTGGTCCGGGTCGCCCTGCGCCTTTCGCAGGACACGCTTGATGACTTGAAAGCGGGTTCGGATGAGGCTGTTGAAGAAGTGCGCAATCAGGTCCGCAGTGTGTTGATGCAGGTTTTCCTGCGCCGGCTGATCCTGACCTTTGAACGCCGTTTCAACGAAAGCTGGAACCTGAAACCCGCTGACCTGGCCGACCAGAGCTGGGCGGAGATTGCCGAGACCCTGATGGCTCGGGTGGATGAGACGCTCCAGCGGCGGGAAGAGCACTTCCTGGGCGCTGAGGGCGAGATCGCCCACGACCTGGCGGTCAACAACGACCTGCTGGAGAAGGCGCTGGCGGACCCCGGCGCGCTGATGCAGTTGCTCATCCTGATGACCCAGGGACGGGTGATCACTTTTGATCAGCAGTCCCACCAGCGCAAGATGAAGGCGACCCTGCGCCTGACCTACGTGTTCCTCGCAGCCCATGAGCTGGAAGGCAGGCCGGTGGAGGCGATCCAGGAGGACGTCCTGAGGCACCTGGAAGGCGCCCAGGACAAGCTGGGTGAGATTTGGGGACAATCAGAACTGGACCGGCTCCAAAACGCCGGACACACTTTGAGCGCCATCACGCCGGAATGGCAGCAGCGCCTGCGGGATGTGACCGGGGAAGAGGTCTTTGAACGGATCAAAAACCAGCCGCTGGATCAGCTGACCCCGGACGACCATCAAACGGTCAGGGTGGCGATGGGCCGCTTTGCCCAGAACAGGCTCTACCGGCAGTTATTGCTTTCAAAGATCTCTGAGCTTTGGGTGGAATATCTGACCCAGGTGGAAGCGCTGCGGGTGTCGGTCCGGATGGAAGCCTATGGACAGCGGGACCCCCTGGTGCAATACCGTGGGCAGGCCAGCGAGATGTTCTCGCAGCTGCTGACCGATATCCGCGCCGGCGTGATTGCCCAGATGTTCAGGGCCAGGCTGGTGGGCCGAGAAGAGATGAAGCAGATCCAGCAGAACGCCCAGGGCGCAACTGTGGACGCCGCTTCATCCAAACAGACGCCGGCTAAGAAGAAAAGCCGGAAACGACATTAGAAAAAACGAGAGGGAAGATGCATATCCTGGTTACCAATGATGACGGCGTGCAGGCCCCCGGCCTGCTCGCTTTGGCGCAGGCCATGCGCCAGGTGGCGGATAAGGTCACTGTTTTGGCCCCTGACCACAACTGGTCGGCTTCCGGCCATGTCAAGACCCTGCACCGGCCGCTGCGGGTCTCCGAGACCCGCTTGGATGATGGCAGCCTCGCCTGGGCGAGTGACGGCGCGCCTTCGGACTGCGTGGCCCTGGCCCAGATGGGATTCATCCCGGAAAAGATTGACCTGGTCGTCTCGGGGATCAACCCGAACGCCAATATTGGCCATGACGTGACGTATTCCGGCACGGTCACGGCAGCGATGGAAGCCGCGATCTGGGGGATCCCGGGCGTGGCCGTCTCGCTGGACCACCCGGATGGCCTGGCAAGCGAGGTGAATTACAGCCCCTCAGCTGAAGCTGCCCGAAGAGTGGTTGCCTGGCTGATGGCCCAGGCTTCCATCCCCGAAGACCTGATCCTGAACGTCAATGTGCCCTATGGGCCGCTGGCGGAGATGAAGGGATTCCGGTTGACCCGTCAGGGCTTGCGGATTTATCACGATGAATTGGTGCGGCGGCTGGACCCGCGCGGCAAACCCTACTTCTGGATCGGCGGGGAAGCGCCGACAGGCGTGGAAGAACCGGGGACGGATTACGGCGCGCTGTCGGCGGGCTATGTTTCCGTCACACCCATCCAGCTGGACCTGACGAGCCGGAAGGCGATGGATTGGATGAGTTCAGAGGGCTTTGAGACCATTATTTAGACCGATTCATCCCAAACAGCGATTTTTTAAGGTCATAAGCGCGTTTTTACCTTGACAAGAAAGTAAATATGCGTATAATCTTCTTTCGTGCTTAAAAAACACAGGTCTTGTTCAGAAATGAGCGGATCCATGAAAACAAAATAAGGACCAGCGTCTTGAGCGAAAAGGGGAGTGAAATTGGAAGGGGAATTCCTGACCAGTTTCGCCAAAAAGCTTGACACAAGGCAGGATCTGTAGTAATATAAGTATCCCCTTAAACGGGGAGCTGATCTTGCTTGTCGAAAGCAGATCCTTGAAAACTTAAGACCCAAGCAAGACATCAAGAAAGTTGCTGATACACAACTGAAAGAGGCTGCCGGTGTTGGTGAGAAAACATCGGCGCTTTTGTCTGAAAGCCGGGAAGAACCTTTGCAAAAAGGGTTGACGGCAGCGGATAACTCAGGTAGAATCAGCCCTCGCTTGAAGAGTTAGAACCTTAACAACTGAAAAGTGATAGGAAGATGACAAACCTCGTCAATGAAAGAAAAGATCGAATCAGATCTAACTTCCGCGAACAAAGATTGAACCAAACACCTTTTTAGGTGATATTTTTTGCGGAGAGTTTGATCCTGGCTCAGGATG
>WOYY01000005.1 GCA_011620555.1 Anaerolineaceae bacterium
GTATAACGCCCCCGGTACATCTCAACATCGGGGTTTTTATCCAGAAAGTCATAAAGCTTCTTGGTGCCCAGCGCAAAGGAGCCGACGATCTTACCTGGATGGAGGGTCTTCCTGGCATTGGTCACAACGCCGGCTTCAACCAGGTCCACCACGCCATCCACAATCATCTCGGTATGCACACCGAGGTCCTTGCGTTCCATAATGAAGGCTGTGATGGCGTTCGGGATGCCGCCAATCCCCAGTTGGATCGTTGAGCCATCTTCAATCAGGTCGGCGATATAGCCGCCGATCTGCTGTTCCGTCTCGGATGGGGGCGCGCCCGACAGTTCCACCACAGGCACATTGTTCTCGACCAGATAATCCACCTCGGACACATGGACGAGCGTGTCGCCATAGGTCCAGGGCAGGTTCTCATTCACCTCGAGGATCTTGAGGTCAGCCGCTTCCAACAGGTCCTTCTGGACGACCAGCCCCAGCGAGAGGGACATATAACCGTCCTCATTCGGTGGTGTGGCGGTCCCCATAAAGACATCCAGATGTCCGCCGGCGCCATAGAGCTTGTCGGTAGCCGCCCGGTGAAGGTTATTGGGAACATACGATACCCGCCCTTCAGGGTGCATCTGCCGGTCAGCGACGCTGTAGAACCAGTTTTCATTATAGATATGGCCGCCCATCTCAGCCTTGGTGAAGATGTCATAAGCCCTCATGGGCAGGCAAGTCCAATAATGAACGTCTTCCAGCTCCGCGGCATAATCTGCCATCGCGTTCAATAGACCAACCGCCTCGGAACCCGCAATGCCGACCCCTATGGTCTGATGAGGTTTGACCAGCCGGACAGCTTCATCAGCTGTCAAATATTTCTCAATGAATCGCTTGGTGGTTGGCATAGTTCACTCTCTCCAATTCTTAGGGCATGCGGATGGCGACGCCGGCCTGGTTATAACCCACGCCAGAACCGATGAAAACCACCAGATCGCCGGACTTGATCTTCCCCAGCTTGCGGGCATCATCAAAAGCCATTGGCAGACAAGCGGAACCGGTGTAGCCCCATTTATCCATGATCCAATGCGCTTTTTCAAGCGGCAGGCCAAGTTCTTCCATCACCAGCTTGATGCTGTTCAGGCGAACCTGAGTAAAGATCACAAAGTCGATCTCGGAAATCTCAAAATTACCATTTTTAGCCACTTCACGGATACGCTGCGGCCAGCCTTCATTATTAACCTCCGCCGGGAAAGCCTTGATCAGACGCACCTGGGTCTTGCCGCTCTCCACGTTTTCAATGGTCGCAGGCTCCACCGTGCCGCCGGCATAAATACCCCAGTCCTCGGCATAGGAGCCGTCGGCAAAGAAGGTGGACGAGATGAAGCCCGGTTTATCACTGGGCGCCATAACAGCCGCACCGGCGCCGTCGCCATAGAAGAAGGCCATCACATCGTGCTTGTAATCGGCCAATTTGTGCATCATATATACGCCGATGACCAGGACGTATTTTAGGTTTGGGTTGGTGGCGATCAGACCGGAAGCCAGCGACAGCCCCGTCGGGAAACTGGCGCAGGCGCAGCCCACGTCAAATGTGCCGGCGTTCTTGGCGCCCAGCTTTTCCTGCACGACCACGGAGGTGGCTGGGGTGATGTAATCCGGGGAGTCGGTACCGAGGATGATCAAATCCAGATCTTCGGGTTTGATGCCGGCATCCTTGAGCGCGTCTTTGGCTGCTTCCACAGCCAGGTCAGAGGTCGCCCAGCCCTCATCCGCATAGAAGCGGGTCTTGATATTCGAGCTGGCTTCAAACTTACCAACAACTTCGGACAGCTTG
Source organism: Anaerolineaceae bacterium (assembly GCA_011620555.1). Classification (GTDB taxonomy): domain Bacteria; phylum Chloroflexota; class Anaerolineae; order Anaerolineales; family Anaerolineaceae; genus Brevifilum. Next base: position 1,817 of record WOYY01000005.1, read on the forward strand.
GGGCTGACCTCGCCCATCCATTCAGCGAATTTTTCATTCGTAATTTCGTTTGTCGGGACGTAGCGACCAGTCCCGATAATATTGGCATATCGTTCCATCTGATACCTCGATTCTAGTAAATGAAATGTGATATTGACTTCTGTGTTGGTCTAGGTGCCCAGGACCATACCGCCATCAACGGAGATGGCCGCACCGCTGATGTAGGCTGCCTCATCGCTGGCCAGCCAGCAGTAGAGGTTGGCAACATCTTCGGGTTTGCCCATCCGGCCCAGGGGTGTCTTGGCAGCCAAACCTTCCAGGATCTTCTCAGGCATTTTCTGGACCATTTCGGTCAGGATGAAGCCGGGGCAGACCGCATTCACACGGATGTTATAGCGGCCCAGCTCCCGAGACCAAGTCTTGGTCATACCAATCACACCGAACTTGGTGGCAGCATAGTTGGTCTGGCCGAAATTGCCATAGAGACCGACGATGGAGGAGGCATTGAGGATCACACCGCTGCCCTGCTTGATCATTTGGGGCGTCACGGCCTGAGCGCAGTTGAAAACGCCTTTAAGGTTCACTTTGACCACCAAGTCGAAATTATCTTCCGACATCTGGCCGACCACTTCGCCGTCCTTGACTTTAACAAAAAGACCGTCCCGAGTGATCCCGGCATTGTTGACAAGGACATCCACCTGTCCGAACTTAGCCACAACGTCATCGACCCACTCCTGGACGGCTTCGCGGTCGGTCACATCAACTTTATAAAAAACCGCACCGTTGCCCAACTCTTTGGCGAGCGCTTCGCCGGCTTCGGGATCAACATCGCAAAATACAACCTTCGCACCTTCACTGGCGAATTTGACGGCGGTGGCCTTACCAATCCCCGCGGCGCCACCTGTTATCAGACACACTTTGTCCTTCAAACGCATTGTGATTCTCCTGTATGATATAGATTTGTGATCCATTGCGCGGAAAAATTGACGCAAGGGGCTCTCTTCCAATTGAAAGTATAGCAAGATGAGATTACAAAACGGTAACGAGGCGGTTACAAAAAGGAGGGAATTTATACAATATTGGGATCAGAGCATAAAGATTCATACAGCTCCACCGTCGCGGGTGAGACTTTGCTGTCCAGCTGCTGCCGGAAGACGTCCTGGCACTGCTGATACACTTCTCTGACCATCGAGCCTCGGCCCATCGCGTGGAAGATGGTCATCTGCGAGCGGTAGGCTGATTCCCAAAGCGGGTCTTCCCCCAAAATTTTATAGGTCACTTCCAGCGCCTGCTCATAAGCCTGGTCATCCATTAACTGGTCCGTCAGCCGCTCCGCAGCCAGCAGGAACTGCTGGTGGTAATACTGCTCCTCGATCATCAGCCATTCCTGGACATAACACCCCGCGAAATAGCGGCCCCGGTAGAGCTGGACGGCGCTTTCCAGCGCGGGCAGCGAGCCATCGCTGATCTGCTGGGTGAACATCTCCGCATCCACCACGATCCGCGCCCTGGGGTTCAGGCGGTAAAGCTCCTGCCGCCGCTCCACAAAGAAGGCTGTTTCACCCCGCGGCCGGTCCGGCTCCAACACCTGGTTAAGTGTATTGAGCACCACCTTCAGGTAGTTGGTCGCATTCTCCAGCGGCGAATCGGGCCAGAGCATGGAAATGATCTGGTCCCGGTGCAGCCATTTATCCCGATGCGCCACCAGAAGCTGGAAGAGCAACCGGGATTTCTCCCGCTTCCATTCCTCGGGGTCCACCGGCTGGTCTCCGCGCCAGACCTTGAACCCCCCGAAGGTCTGCACCCAGAGCGAATAGCCGGGATGGTAACTTTCCCCTTCAAGGCCCCTGGCCTTGAGCAGGCTGGTGACAAAGGGTTTTTCGATGTTGTTTTCGGCCGCGGCCAGCAGCAATGGATAAATCATCTCGCGGTCCTTGAGACCCATCAGACTTTCCCGGGTCAGCAGGAATCCATAGCCCTGCTCCTGCACGATCGGCAGCATCTTTTCTAGATAGCCAAAGGCTGTGTTCTCATAGCCCTGCCGCCAGGCCCGTAGAGCCAGCCACATCCGCGCCACGCTGAGCGTGAAGGGGTCTTTGACCTTGATTGACGAAATTTCGGCGGTGGTCAGGTATTGCTGAGCGGCCTCATAGTTGCCCGTCAGCACTTCGCCTGCGCCCAGAGAGAGCTGGATCAGGATGCTGATCCACTCATCGCCGGCCTTCTTGGAAATCGCCAGCGATTCGAGCGCCAGCTGTTCGGCCTGCTGGATATGATAGGTGTAGCCCAGCGCCCGGCACATCCCCCACAGCGGCTCGACATGGATCCGGGTCACATCCACCTTGTTGATTGATTCCTGATACATCTTCATCGCCTGCTCCAGCCCATTCTCATTGAAGGGATGTTCGGAATAGAGCAGGATCGCATGGCCCAGCCGCATATAGCCCACCGACTGGACAAAGGTGGACTGCAGCAGCTTGCCAATCTCAATCCCCTGACGGGCGTAGCGGTCAGCTTTTTCGATCTCGCCAATGATGGCGTAAAAGAACGATAAGAGCAGAGTGCTTTCCCGATGAAAACGCTGGGGCCGGGAGGGTGCAACCAGGATCGGGTGGTTGGCTTCCCGAGAATGCAGCAGGTCAATCCCCTGCTGGAGCCGGCCGGTGCGCAAGTAGACCCTGGCCTGAATCAGATCGGTCTCCATATCCAGTTCCGGCCGCAGCTGGCTGGCCTTGGTCAGCAGCGCTTCGGCGCTGTCTGGCAGGCCCAGGTTGAGCTGGTTCTCGGCGGTCAGCACGAGCAGGTCGGCGACCTCCTCTTTCATTTCCGTCGGGTCCAGCAGTTCGAGCGCGTCCTGCAAGAGTTGGTTGGCATTGTTCGGGCGGATTGTATCCAGAAAAACCCGCCCCTGCCCGGCCAGCGCCTTGGAAACGCCCAGCAGGTTATCCCGTTTGCGATAGATCCGCTCTGCGGCGTGGTAGGATTCGAGCGCATCCTCAAAATGGCCCAGGTAACGGTTGACCTCGGCCTGCAGAAAGATCAGATAAGGATAATTGCGCCGGATGTTCTCCGGGATTTGGGAGATCCAGTAGTTGATCGATTCCTGGCGGCCGTCCTTGATCATTTTCTGACCAATATTTTCCAGGATCTGGTTGATCTGGTGATAATCTTGCGCGAGCAGCAAGTGGTTCATCGCCTCTTCCCAATATTCATGGGCATAGAAGTAGCTGGCGCTCTTGCGGTGCAGTTCCACCACAAGGCGGGTATCCCGCTGCAGACGGTTCAGCAGGAATTCCCGGAAGATCTGGTGATAGCGATAGACGCCGGGGTGCAGCTCTTCAATAAACAGGCCGCTGTTATGCAGTTCCCGCAAAATTTTGTCGCTGTTTTCAATGTTCAGCAGAAAGTCACAGGTGCCGCTGTCCAGTTTGGAGAGGATGGAGGTCCGCAGGAGGAAATCCTGCCGCTCCTGGCTTTGCCCAGCCAGCACTTCCTCGGCCAGGTAATCGAACAGCGCGGTCCGTGAGAGCCGCTCATCCTCCAGTACCTGCTGGATAGTCATTCCGGGGTTGTTCTGCAGGGTCTGCCAAACCATCTGCAGGCCAATCGCCCAGCCCTCCGTTTTTTCGAGCAGCTGCTCTACGATTTCATCGTCCAGCTGGATGTTATACTGGCTGGCAAAAAGCTGTTGAATCTCCTCGCCGGTGAAGATCAATTCATCCTTGCTGAGTTCCAACAAAGCGCCTTTGACGCGCCATTTGTTCATCGAGGGGAAGTCCAGCGTGTGGCGGGTGGCAATGATCACGTGCAATTTGGGCGGCAGGTTTTCGATCATCCAGTCAATGAGGCCCATCACTTCAGCCACCTCCACCATCCGGTGGTAATCATCAAGGATAAAGAAGGTATCCTCTGTCAGATTGACGGCCAGAGCATTAAGGAGGGCGATCATCGCCTCCTGCTGGGTGGATTCGGGCATGTCGAGGATCCGCAGCGCTTCATCGCCGATCGGGATATCGTGTTGATTGAAAGCCGTAAAGAGCTTCGCCAGGAAAAGTTTGGGGTCCCGGTCGGTGCCGGAAAGGGTGAACCAGTAGGCCGGGATGTCTTTTTCACGCAGGAAAGAGAGGATCGCGGTGCTCTTGCCATAACCCGTGCCAGCTTCCAGGATCGTCAGCGGATAGTGCAGCACGTCTTCCAGAAGTTTGTTGATCCGCTCACGCACGAGAACCCGGCTGCGCTGAGCAGGCGGGTTGATTTGGCTGAGGATAATAAGATTGCGAATGGACATAGATTTCAGGTAAGTCGGGGGACCACTGCGGAGTCATTGGTGGTGCAAAGATGGGAGATGTTGGTGAGGAGGCCCACCCGATGGACGATGTTAATGTCAATAGTGATATTTCAATCACTAATTATAACGGCTATTAGAGCGGGATTCAATTTCTGGCTCACTGAACAATTAAACAAACTGAATGCATTATTCGCGTGAAAGGTGCGCTCAACCCCCGAGCGCACCCTACTCCTTAACACAGACCACTTCTTAAGAATCTAATTCCCGAGAATCACCAGATAACGCTGGTCCCCACGATCGGCGAAGAAGACCACCTGATTCTCCAAACCGCGCGGTTCCGCCAATGATCCACTGCAGCACATATGATGAGAAATATGGGTATAGGTCAAGGTATAGTCATTACCATTATAGTGATAGTAATAATCCCCATTTCGCACAAAAAAGTAAAAAGGAGAACCATTAATGATCGCGAAGCCAAATGACTCATCATAGCCCTCCGTTTCGTTCAGAGATACCCCATCCCGATAAATATCACCCAGGATAGGTAATTCCAAGGTGCCATCCTCATGATAAAAAGCCTCGCCCTTGTCAACTTCGAGATACCAGGATGAACCATCCGTATAGATCCCATACACAATGGAACTGGCTTTAAGGGTCCCTATCGGAATATTCATCCACGGTTCATCGTTAATGAAGATGGCCACCTCCACGTGCAGCAAGAATGAAATTTCGACCTCTTCCACGGCAGGAACCACCTTTTCACGATAAGAGATGACCTCTCCTCCAATCTCAACTGAAGCCGGCCGTGACGGAAGGGGAGCCCATTCTGCATCTTCATATTTTGCCAGGACAAAATAAACATCCTCATATGCCTTCAGAGGATGTTCCTTAATGGACAGCGCGCCATCGGTTCCAGGCGTGAGAGTAATCCGTTCCAGAATGGCCGGCATAGCAGTGCGAGTGGACTGGGGCTCTTTTGTGGCAGTTGGTGTCATGGTCTCAACCATCTCAGTCGGACTTTCAGTGATGCATCCGGCTAAGAGCGCCATCAGTATTACAAAGAGTATAGTTGCTTTCTTCATTATTCTGTTTCCTTCCAAGAATAAATTATTTTTACCTGTTTGTTAGAATGGGTGCGCTCAACCGTGGAGTACACCCTTTTATCTTTGGATGGATGGGTTTTATTGATGGCGCGCCTCTCCCTTTACTCCTCAAAATCTCCGATCATCACCAGGTAACGCTGATCCCCCTTGTTGGCAAAAATAACCACCCGGTCTTCTGAGCCGCGCGGATTAGCCAGCCCGGCGGTGCAGCAGCCATAATGCGAGATGTTGCTGTAATCTAAGGGAGTCTCAACCCCTTGATATACATAGCCATAACTCCCATCCCGCGAAAAGAAATAAAACGGTAAACCGGAAACCAGGTGCAGCCCAAAGGCTTCATCATAGCCATAGAGCGTGTTGAGCGATTCGCCGTTCATCAATATATTGCCGCCTCCTGGTATTTCCTGTCCATTGTTATCAACGCTCCCTGCTTCCCGATACAGCTCGAGATACCAATCCCCCTCGCTGGCGACAAAAGCCCAAAAGGGACTGGTCGTTGAAAGCTCACCCAGCGGGATGGACATCACCCGCTGGTCGTTTTTCTGGAGGATGAGATTTGGCAAGTTTGGGGTTTGGTCTCCCACCCCTTCTTCCACTGGCTCCTCTTCAATGAAATAGGAATAAACATCCTCGCCAATGGTCAGTCGGCTTGGAACGCCAGTGAAATTAAACCAGGGTTCATCTTCATACATAGAAAGCACATCCTCCACCGATTCGCGCCCCAACATGGGATGTTCCTCAATCGTCAGCGCCCCGTCCGTTCCTGGCGTGAGCGTGACCCGGTCTTGAAATGCTGGTTCCTGTGTTTCCCCAACAGGCGCCGGTTGTGTGGGTTCAGACACTTGGTCCGGCTCATTGGCATTTGTAGGTTGGCTTGTCTCAGCATTTGCACAACCAGACAATAAAATCACCAATATCAAGTTCAATAGGGTTATTTTTTTCATCCTGTTGTCCCCTTTCACAAATGATGGTGCTCCAGGTCTTGATTGTTCTCTTTCGTCAGTCTGACCTTAATCTTTCAGCTAAACCGGAATACCGCCTTGCCACCGTATCATTATCAATAGCTATACGAATTGCTTTTTTGTTCCCCACTAAGATACAGCGCTCCGCGGCCCGGGTCACGCCGGTGTAGATCAGGTTGCGCTGGAGCATCACATAATGCTGGGTCAGTACGGGCATCACCACGGCCGGGAATTCCGACCCCTGCGCCTTATGCACCGACACGGCATAAGCCAGCACCAGTTCATCCGCCTCAGTGAAATCATAATCCACATCCCGGCTGTTGTCCATCCGCACGGTGAGGGTCTGGTCAATCCGGTTGAGGCCCACCAGCACGCCGATGTCACCGTTATAGACATCCTTATCATAATTGTTGCGGATCTGCATCACCTTATCCCCCACCCGGAAGGTCCCCCCAGCCAGCTGCTGCTCGATCCGGTCCTTGGCCGGCGGATTCAGAACGGCCTGCAGCTGTTGATTGAGAGCGTCCACGCCCGCCGCGCCCCGGTACATCGGCGAGAGCACCTGAATATCGCCCACCGGGTCCAGCCCAAAGGTGGCTGGGATGCGGTTGGCGACCAAATCCACCACCCACTCCGCCGCCTTTTCGGCCGACTCCGCGGGGAAAAGAAAAAAGTCCCCCGATTCCGAATCCGAGAACTCCGGCATTTGGCCCTGGTTGATGCGATGCGCATTGGTGATAATCGCCGAGTCGCTCGCCTGGCGATAAATTGTCTGCAAACGAGAAACCGGCACCGCCCCGGAGCGGATGATGTCCCGCAGCACATCCCCCGCCCCCACCGAGGGCAGCTGGTCCACATCGCCCACCAGCAGCAGCTGCGTACCCGGTTTGAGGGCGCGCAGGAGCTGATGGGTCAGCATCAAATCCAGCATCGAGGCTTCATCCACGACCAAAAACTCGATCCCCAGCGGATTCTTCTCATAATGCCGGAAACCGCCCTGCGGAGAATAGCCCAACAGGCGGTGGATCGTGCTGGCTGGCCGGCCAGTCGTCTCCGTCAGCCGCTTGGCGGCCCGTCCGGTCGGCGAGGCGAGCGCATAGCGCACCCCCCAACCTTCCAGCAATTCGATCAGAGCGCGCAGGCAGGTCGTCTTGCCCGTGCCGGGGCCGCCCGTGAGGACGCTGACCATACTCTGCAAGGTCTTTTCCAGCGCGCCAAGCTGCTCCGAGGAGAGGGTATCGGAGGCCAGGCCAAACTGCCCCTGCCGGGCCGGGACGGGCGCGGCCAGCAAGTCGGACAAACAGGCTGCAACGCCCTTCTCAGCTGCCAGGAACGGCCGCAGATAGATCGCATCGCCAGTCGCCGGCGCACCTTCTGAATCAGGGAGAATTATTGGTTCCCGCTGAATGCGTTCTTCCGCAATCAGCCTTTCCACCGCGCCGGGCAGCAGACCGGGGTCCACTTTCAACAGATCGGCCGCCTGCTCCAGCAAGAGCGCTTCCGGCAGGAAAACATGCCCATCCGACTGGCTTTGCTCTAAGACATACGCCAGTCCGGCTTCGATCCGGGCGGGATGGTCCTCGGGCAACCCCAGGCTCCGGGCGATCCGGTCGGCGGTTTTGAATCCCACCCCGTAAATATCCTGCTCCAGCCGGTAAGGGTTTCGCCGCAGCACCTCCAAGGCCTGGTTGCCATAAGTCTTATGGATCTTGACAGCCAGGCCGGTGCTGATCCGGTGGCTGTGCAGGAAGATCATGATCTCGTTGACCTGCTTCTGCGCTTCCCAGGCTGAGATGATCTTCTCCATCCGGTCCGGCCCGATCCCAGGCACCTCCCGCAGCCGCTGCGGCTCCGATTCGATCACGTCCAGGGTCTCGGCCTTAAAGTAGCGGACGATCCTGTGAGCCATCTCCGGCCCGATCCCTCTAATCATCCCCGACCCGAGATAACGTTCAATTCCCTCCAGCGTGACCGGCTTCAATTTCTCCAATCGGCTCACCTTGAACTGCAAGCCGTGCTTCGGATGGCTGCCAAATTCCCCTTCAAGTCGGAGCTGTTCACCGGCCGCAACATCCGGCAGGTTGCCGACCACCGTCAGCAGTCCATCCAGGCGGACGCCCGGCAGACTCTCGCCTGGTTCCAACTCGGGGCGCAGCCGCAGCACGGTGTAGCCGTTCTCCGGGTTGCTGTAGGTGATGCGTTCAACAGTGCCAGTGACTGTGGTCATAAGAGGAGTATAACGGAAAAAACGTCTGACAAATAAGTTTTCCCCTGAGCCTGATATAAAGCCCTGCCTGAGCAAGGCCTTTGCTATCATTGAGACAGGATGCAAACTTTCTTTCAGATGATCAGGTGTCGATCATCCTCCATTTATCCGTCTACACATCCGTGCCTCCCGAATTTATTAGAGGTTAACCGCGCAAAGATGGGGATTTGCCAATAATCGTCACCGCTTGATCTGACAATAAGATTATCAGGAGTGTCCATCTTGAGGACCAGTCTTTCAAGCTTTGTTTACCTCAATTACACCCTCGCCTCCGCTATCGAACACACCGCCACCGCCGGCTTTGATGCCATTGACATCTGGGGCGGACGGCCGCATGCCTTCCGCGCCGATCTGCGCGAACACCAGATCCGGCATTTGCGCGAACTGCTGGATGATTTCGGTCTCGAGGTCGCCTCTTTTATCCCCGCCCAGGTGCACTATCCCACCATCCTCTGCCACCCCAGCAAATCAATCCGCTTTGACAGTATTGACTACATAACCTGTTCGGTGGAAACTGCCGCCCGGCTGGGCGCGCCGATCGTCAGCGTGGCCGCCAGTCACACCCTGGATGACCAGGACAAAGACGAAGGCTGGGACCTATTAGCCGACAGCCTCCTCCGGATTTGTGATTTCGCCTCCAACTACGACGTGCTGATTGCGATTGAACCCGCCAACCCGCTTGAAACCGACCTGATCAACACCACCGTCCAGGCGATGGACATGATTGACCAGCTGGGTTGTGAAAACCTGGGGGTCCTGTTCGATACCGGCCAGTCCCTGCTGGTCGGTGAAGATACCCCGGCGGCCATCGAATTTCTCGGAGAACGCCTTTTCCACCTGCATCTGAATGACAATCATGGTCAACGCGACGAACACCTGATCCCAGGAAAAGGGGTTTATGATTTCCAGGCCTTGATCCGCGCTCTGAACCTGGCCATGTATGATGGTTACCTATCCGTCGAATTGGGCTGGGATCACACCCACAGTCCCGACCCAGCCGCGGCGGAAGCCCAGGATTTCCTGGAAAACTTGATCTCATATGAGTCAATACGATGAATTTTTAGTGATCCGGCCAGGGGATCGTCACCGGCTCGGAGAAGCCATGTTTTTCCACCGTGTACAGCTTGCCCGAGGAGGGCAGACTGCAGCTATCATCATCCGTCACCGTATAACTGGTCGTGTATTGGTTCTCGAACCCAGCCGTCCACCAGAGATAAGCGCCATTCTGGCAGACCCAGGCTTCAATCAGATAGCCGCGGTCGTCGTCTTCGGTCATCCAGACTTTATCCCAGGTGATCGTGACCTGGTCGCCCTGGCGAGAAGCGCGGACGTTTTTCGGCGGGCCGTACATATTGGAACCAACCCGCTCCAGATGGAGGTCCACATAGAACAAAGCCGAGACATCGCCCGTCACTTCCACCACAGAAGGGGAGACCCAGCAGTGATAGTTCAGCTTATCCCATTTCACATATAGCCAATTGCTGTAAGGCCAGCGGCCATCCACGATTCCCCGGTCGCCCTCATAGAGATCCGCCGCATGTAAATAGGCCGTGGATGGGCCGTAACGGCAGTGCGCCGCGGCCACGCTGACCACCGCATCCGGGTAGTCATAGGTCGGGCTGGGCGTGATCGTCGGCGTAGCAGTGATGGTTGGGGTGGGCGTTTCGGTCGGGGTCAAAGTGACCGTCGGGCTGGGCGTGATGGTCGGGGGATCTGTCGGTGGGGCGGTCACCGTTAGGGTCGCCGTCCAGACCGCCGCGGTTTCGCTTTGCTGCCTAGCCGCCTGAGTCTGCTGATCCTGTTCCCAGGGCGCGCAGCTTGCGAGCGTGAGCGCCAATAAGAATACTCCCTGCCAACCGATAAAGCTCATTTTCCTCATGCTCCAAGTGTACCCTTGCCGGGTACCAAACCGGTTTCGCAGGGCACAAGCTCCAACCGCTAAACTTGCCATGATGGTAAATGAGGCCCGCAAACCCCGCTGGACATCAGGTTACGGTCCCTGACCAGCAAG